>JBGTEN010000336.1:0-4159 GCA_041747755.1 Arenibacter sp.
GGTTTTCATTGAAATTTTATTAATAATCGCTTATGTCCAAGATAGAAAAAATAATCTGATTATTATATAAAGATGTAATTCTCTATTGAATTTATAATTTTTAGCGCTTTAATTTGCGGATAATGAATAACTTCAAAATCACCTATACTTTGTGGTGGAGCTAAAAAGTAGTATAACATGTGGGTTGTGCTGTGTTTTCCAAAACATAAACACGTATTAAAAAGTAAAGAACAACATCAAAATATTAAATTCCTTGTTTGCGAAGCACTTCAAGAGGTGGACTTTTAATTACCTCTAAACTATTTCCGAGACCAATGGCTAATACCAATAGAGTTATTCCCGGGAACAAAATCAAAAAAGGTACCCACGATGGGGTAAAAGGAGTATCGAACATCAACATAGCTATAAGTTGACTACTAAGTAGGGACAATACTATTCCGGCCATGCTTCCCAATATGCCAAGATAAATATATTCCAGAGCTGTAATTTTTAATACCTGTTTACTTGTAGCTCCCAAAGTGCGTAAGAGTACATTTTCACGGATACGTTGGTGTTTGCTGGTTCTTATCGCACCAAGTAAAACAATAATACCTGTGAAAATGCTGAAGAACGCCATGAAATTGATAATCCAGGAAATTTTGTCAAGCAATTTTTCAATAACAGTTAACAATTGGCGCAGGTCTAAAACAGACACATTTGGAAATTTTTGTACCAGTTCCTTTTGTAAGTCGGCCGAAGCTTTTTCGCTAGGAGCTTTGGTGGTAAGCACCCTAAATTGTGGTGCTTTATTTAGAACACCCATAGGAAAAACAATGGTAAAATTGGGTTGCATTCTACTCCAGTCTACAGTTCTAATGCTTCCAACCATAGTATTCAGCAATACACCCTGAACATTAAAAATGATTAAATCCCCTATTTTTACTTTGGCGTCCTCCGCAAAATTATCACTGACAGAAATAGGGATTAAAGCTGTTGAGGTAACACTAGATGTCCATTTTCCTTCTTGAAGTGTTTCCGAAGCCACGAGCGAATCACGGTAGGTAGTTCTAAATTCGTGGTCTAGTATCCATCTGTTTATTTTAGAAGTACTGTCCTGACGAATTTCATTTACTAATTTGCCATTAATGCTTGTGATTCGCATAGTAACAATGGGGATATCATCTAATAGCGGTAAGTCTTGCCCGGAAATACTATTAACCACAGCATCTTTTTGTTCTGTTTGCACGTCTAGCAAAATGATATTTGGACTCGAAGACTGTCCTTCAATAGAAGCCTGAGCCAATAGTACATCCTTGGTAAAATAAAGTGTACTTATTAAAAAAGTACCTACGCCTATAGCAATGACCAAAATGAGGGTTTGGTTCTGAGGGCGGAATAAATTTAACAAACTTTGGCGTGACAAAAATCCCCAGGAATGCGGAAAATAATTTTTAATTCCTTTCATAAATAAAGCAGCAATACCAGTTAAAATGGAAAAGGTGATTGCAATACTCACAACAAATACAAAAGCATACCGCCAATCTTTTAACAGCCAAAGAGAAAAAAGATAAATAAACAAGAAAATGCCTATGAGCACTAGAATGCCCGCCTTAATTGATTTTGAACTAGTAGTTTCTTGTACCCTAAGGGTTTGCAAAGGAGAAGTATAAATAGTACTCATTAACGGATAGAGCGCAAACAAAACTGACATAAAGACGCCCAGTAGAAGCCCCATGATGATTGCTTGAGGAGATACGGCTATTTCAACATCTAACGGTAAAAGGTCTTGCAGAAAATATGGAAAAACTTGTTGTATAACAAGACCAAGAGCTGTACCGATACTTCCACCCAATAAGCCTATAACTGCTATTTGAATTAAATAAATAAGAAACGTCTGTTTTTTTGTAGCTCCAAGACATTTTAGTATCGCCACCGAACCCAGTTTTTGTTTAATGTAAATATTAATGGCGCTAGCTATGCCTACACAACCTAGTAAGAGCGAGATAAAAGCGATAATATTTAGAAACTTTCCGAAGTTGTCATACCGCCTGCCCAATCTTCTACTGGTGGAAGTATGGGTATCCAGGTCAGCTTCCTGAGCTTCCAAGACCTTCCCAATTTTTCCGTAGAGCTGATCAATTTCTAAATCATCGTCAGCTACAAAGTAATAATCATAATTAATGCGACTTCCGGTTTGCACCAATCCCGTTGCTTCTATTAAATGATAAGGGATGATAACAGGTGGTGCCACAGCACCAAAAATAGAAGAACTTCCGGGAATGGATTTTAATTCACCTATAATAGGTAAGGTAATTTGTCCAATTTTAATGCTATCTCCCGGCTTAAGATTCAATTGAAACATAGCCGTAATATCTACTAGGGCGCCACTTTGAATGTGAAACGAATTGGAGGCCGAAACCGGTTTTGTTTCCAATTCACCATAGAAAGGGAAACCTGATTCGATGCCTCTAACTTGTACCAATTTGCTGGAGCCGTTTTTAGGAAAGGCTGCCATGGAAGAAAAGCTAATTTCACGGGCCTTTGAGCCGCCCAACGAATCTATGATTTCCTGAACTATTTCGTTTGGCGGTTGGTTGCTGTCTATTTTAAAATCGGCACCCATCAAGGATTTAGACTGTAACGCTATATTGCTTTTAAGATTATCCCCAAAAGATTGAATGGCAACCACCGCAGCAATACCCAGAACAATAGAGGCCATAAATAGGGTTAATTTCTTGGTACTTGCCTTACCGTCGCGCCAAGCCATTTTAAAAAGCCACCGTACATTTGCCCTTGATACACTAGTTTTATTTTGATGTATCATAAAGCAGCAACCGAATTTTCAATAATTTTTCCTCCTTTTAATCGGAGGATGCGTTGCGTTTTTTCAGCTAGTTCTAAATCGTGGGTAATCATAACTAAGGTGGTACCCAATTCCTTGTTGAGTTGAAAAAGCAGCTGAACCACTTTTTCTCCTGTTTCTGCATCTAAGTTTCCGGTGGGTTCATCCGCAAAGAGGATAGAAGGATTATTAGAAAAAGCCCTTGCAAGGGCAACTCGTTGTTGCTCCCCACCTGAAAGCTGAGAGGGATAATGGTTGAAACGGTCTCCAAGACCTACTTTATTCAATAATTCTTTGCTTGCTGAGATCGCATTTTTGTCCCCTTGCAATTCCAAAGGAACCGCAACATTTTCTAATGCGGTAAGCGTGGGGAGCAACTGAAAGTCCTGAAAAACAAATCCCACATGTTGGTTTCTCAGTAAAGCCCTTTCGTCTTCACTTAAACCATTTAGTTCCGTTCCGCACAGCGAAATAGTTCCGGAATCCGGTTGGTCCAGTCCTGCACAAAGTCCTAATAGGGTAGTCTTACCACTTCCTGAAGGCCCTACAATGGCAAAGGTTTCTCCTTCTTCTACGCTAAAACTGATGTCGTGGAGGACAGTAAGTTTTTTTGAACCACTGTGGTACTTTTTCTCCAGGTGCTGTACGTTTAATATCTTTGTCATTGAACCGCTTTAAAATGGAATATTCCAAAGCGGTCAAATTAAAGAAATGATTTTGATTTACATCTGCCGCCCTATGAGAACCCTGTTAATCTTTTGTTATTTTTTAGTCATAGCTACCAATTTCTCCTGCGGTGATAGTCAAACAAAAAAGCGGGAAAATCAGCCTGTTCAGCAGGAAGTTGAAGAACAGAAAACGGAAACCGATACCAAAAAAATATTGTTTTTTGGCAATAGTCTAACTGCAGGAATGGGATTAGATCCTGATGACGCCTTTCCGGCGGTTATACAGAGAAAATTGGATTCTCTAAATTTACCTTATGAAGTGATTAATGCCGGTTTAAGCGGAGAAACTACCGCAGGGGGAAAGAACCGTATTGAATGGCTTTTAACGCAGGATGTGGATATTTTTGTATTAGAATTGGGCGCCAATGATGGGCTACGCGGGATAGCCTTAGGAGAAACAAGAAATAATTTACAAGCCATTATAGATGTAGTGCGGGAAAAGAACTCGGAGACCAAAATCGTGCTTACGGGCATGCAAATTCCGCCTAATATGGGAATGGAATATTCCACCGGTTTTAAAAATATATTTCCGGAATTGGCCTCAAAAAATGATATTTACTTAATCCCTTTTTTGTTGGAAAATGTGGGTGGCATTCCCGAATTAAACCAA
>JBGTEN010000337.1:0-25697 GCA_041747755.1 Arenibacter sp.
CCCTGCGGCATTGGCAGTAAAGAATATGATAGCTATGGCCGTCGAAGGCACGGTTGAAGAGAAGAATTCACAATTACGAAGAAAGGTGTATTTAAGAAAGGGACGAAAATCTGCGGAACGGGAAATTTACGAAAGCGGACAGGTAAATATTTCCTTTGAGGTAGACGGGCGCTTTTATACCACGCTAAGAAGTGGTAAGAACACGTTACCGGAGCTTTGGGAGATGGCAGATTTACTAAACTTTGATGTCTTGAAAGCCCATGACGGACACTAAAAGCGAAAAGCAAAAAAGAAGAAGAGGCCTGCAATACCTAAGACCGTTTTTTGTCAAATTTATATGTTAAAACCAATCATTATGAACAATCCCGCGCGAATGTTATTAGCACTGATTTTAGGAAGCTTTCTAAGTTGTAATTTTTCCGCACAGGAACAAAAGAATATCGCAGAAGAGCGGGTTGAGAAGTTAGAGAAGGCAGCTCTTGATGAAAACTGGGTTATTGCGTTGGCAAACGCAACCCCACTTCCTGAAAAGGAACTCCTCACATTTCTTCCAAAAAAACTTTTGGATCTTCCTTTGGGGAAAAGTGTACCGGATAGACTTAGTGCTGTTAGGGGAACATACAGTAAGGACTTAGATCCAAATCACAAAAGCACATCCATTTCCTTAGTTATAGTAGACGGTGCCGGTGATGTTGGTCTGGGGCACATGAACACTACCTACAATTTACTAAAAAGTGACGTGTTCGAAGATTTTGGAGATAGTTGGGGAAAAACATCATCCTATAAAGGTATTCGGGTTTTGGTGAAGGAGAAAACCACTAAAGGCGATGGCAGCATCCCGCCAAGAAAAATTTCAGAAGTGGAATTCATTAAGGATAAACGATTTCACATTCTACTGGCAGGGAATCATATGGATAGCGAAACACTTTTAAAAGCCGCAGAAGAAGTCCAAGCGCTTTCATTTTCAAAATAAGTTGGTATGTAAACTTGTAAGGTAGAATTTACGAATGGAGAAAAAGAACAAACAAAAGCATAGTATAATATCAAATAATCGCAGAGAATTTATACAAAAGATAACCCTTTTAGGACTGGCATCGGGCATGCCCATTTCATTTTTTAGCTGTGGAAAAAGTACAGAAAATATAAACTATCAAGGCTCTGGTCTAGCTCCATACAAAGTCTGGGAAGAAATGTTGATGGCCGTCAAAACAAGTCCCGATTTTCTGGAAGGCAGAATGCAAACGCTTATTGAAAGCAAAAATCCAGAAGCCATGCTTGCTTTTGTAAGAGATGAAATATACCTCATCCCCAATGAAAACAATTCACTGAGAGGAATGGGAAAAATGATGATAACCGGTATTCCAGGTGTGTTGCGAAGCGGTTTTGCGACCCCAAGAGAAAAAGCTGAATTGCTCAACAAGATGTTACGTCAGGCAGGATTTGACTGTCAAGTGGTGTATGAACGCACAGATTTTCAGCCTGATGATGTAAAAAAATTCTTTTTCAAACCCATAGACCGAAAATTTGAACCCCTCGTAAACCAAACTATTTTAGACCGATGGAGTGAAGAACTTCAGGTGAGTCCAAACAAAGACAAACAATTTACTGTAGACCAAAACGAACTGGAAAGTAAAGACCTTGCCAACCATCTTTTTGGATTTTTACCAAAAGAACATCTTAATAGAATGCATACTTTTGATTACAGATGGGACAATAACAGAACCCCTTGCATCAAGCTAAAAAATGAATTGGGCCACGCTTACTTGCACCTCTTTGATCCTGATGTAACCTTTGGCACACTAAAAGATGGTGAAAATGGCAAAACATTTGAAGCTGAGGCAGCTGAATTTTTAGACAAAGAAATACAGTTAACCCTTTCTGTTGCCAGTGGCGAACAACAAGAGCATCAAATCATTCAAGGAGAATGGTCGCTACAAGAACTTACAGGAAACCAAGTAATGCTGCATTTTGGCAACGGCTTAAGTTTACTACAACAGCTAAAAACCTCTATTGGTAGCCTAACCACGTTTACACCTTCATTTTCGCTACAGTCTTACACGATGACTGAGGAAGCAATGAGCACCAAAAGTTTTATTGGTAAAACCATTACCCTGCAAGGCGATGTTATTGACACTACAGACGATGTGGTTAAAGTAAATGAACTGCCTATAGCTCTAGCACCCAATAATGACCTACAAAAGCAGGTTGAACAATTAACCATTAAAGCGAAGCCCGGCAAATACCCGTTTTTGAAATTGGAAGTTGAACCGTTGGACGCAAACGCACAACAAGTAACACAGCTATCGGCATCAGATTTTAAAATAAAAATAAACGACCAGCCACTTTCGGCATTGATGCTCAATAATGTGCAAACTCCTAAAATTATATTGATGTATGATGTTTCAGGAAGTATGCCCGGAGATTATAGCGGTGCAAAAATTGAAGAATTTGTGTCTCAAATGGAAACGCAAATACTTGACCAATATCCAGCTGCAAACATACAAAAATGGAAAACACCCTCAGAACTTTACACTTGGATGCACAAGGCTTCATCAACAAGTGCAGACCTTATCATTTATGCCACAGATGGCGATAATGGCGACAGTTTGAAAGAGGAATGGAAGAACACCTATGAAAGTGGAGCGCCAGCTATTATTTTGAATGTAAAAAATAGCTCCAGACCTCATCACTTGACTACGTTTGAAACTCTGGCAAAATTTACAAACGGGATTGTTATCAACGCACAGGACCAGGAAGAAACAATTGAAAAAATTATTGAATATTTAAAAGATTTTAAAATTGCTCCTTATGTATTTACGTGCAACACATTGGATAAGCAAAAAGAAAATACCGTGTCCATTTCAATTGACTCGAGAAGGGTTGAAGCAAGCACCACGTTTGAATTTAAGATTTTTCCAAATGAAGCCACTCCTTTGAGCACAGAGCTTTCGGGAGTTTATCTTCAAATAGATTACGACAAATTTTCTGTTAAAAAAACCTTGGCAGGATATGACTCGCTTTTACACAAATACAGAAAACCCAATCAAACCGATTATATAGAGGTGCAAAGTTTATTGTTAGGGGGTGCCCTTATTGGAATTGAAGGGCAAGGTCCCACATTTGCAAACCAAATGGCAGATCTACTCCAGTACAAACTAAGCAGCCGAAAATGGGGTGAAGCTTTATTGAACAATCAAATTGAAGAAGCAAAAACACACTATGAAAACGGAGTATTTATGTATGACGACCGATTAGCGTCACTACTTCAGCCACTTAACAATCAAGTTACAGAACGCTCATTAACCTTTGCTTCGGGGCCCAGAATGGGAATTGTGAAGAACAAAATCGGCATAGGCACTCAACAATCATCCGTAAATTTTGACTATGTGCAAACCTCAAATTTTGTAACCTTGGCAGAAGACCCCCTAGAAGCTTACAGAATTAATATGCAAAAAACGGCTCAAATGGCTTTAATGGAAAACACCCTTTTTGAAGAAGCCACCTTGAGCCAGTTAAAGAACAAACCGCTCATTGAGGTGTTTGCCGCCAGAGACATCAGCAAGTTTGCACAAGATTTACAACCAGAGCAATTAAACTACTGGAACGAAAAACTCTACAAGGTCTCAACAGAATTTAAAATATTTGATCAAAACATTGAATCCAGGGCATTTTGGAGTATCAATCGCCAAACAGGTGAGCTTTATGGCATCCTTGAAAATGGCACCGCCGGCGGAGTTGAACGTATTCAGAAACAATTGGATGAAATTTTAAAAGTGATGGATGCCTACCTGCTATTATTGGGAGGCATGTCCGCTAAAAGCGGCATTCCCCTGGCCATTGTAGGAGGTTATGGAAAAACCCTGGTAAAACTCTATGCACTAGCCTCTGAAGCAATTGTTGTGATGGATACCACCGGAATGGATGAACAAATTAAAATAGCGCTTGCCGAACTGGCTTGTGAAACCTATAAATCTATTGTCTATGGCCTTTATGGCAACGCTGGAGCAGCGATGGCCGGACTTGAATACCTGATTGCAATGATTACCGGAAAAAGCTTTTGTAGTGTACCATAACATCATCGAACAAGAAATTATAAGGTAACGGGAATTCAATATAAGTTTTTGAGTTTAGGTTCCGATTTTGAGCTTAGTAAAATTAAAAGCATCGTTATTGAGGATAGTCTTATATGACTAGTAAATAAAAGCTATGTAATTATTTGAGCAACACTACTATTAAATCAAACAATCTGAGTAAATTTAGAAAACGTTTTACAATAGAATATTTAACCAAAAAACACAACCAAAAATGAAAAAAGCAGTCCTAATTCCATTTTGCCTATTGTTTCTTCTTTCCTGTGCGGACAATCCCGTGACAAAGAAAATGAAAGAAGTAAAAGAAGGAGTTTCCAATACCCAAAGCGTGTTAAAGGAGGCCAATAGCATGCAAGACGACATCAAAGAATTAACGGAAACTACCCCGCTGACCAACGAAGAACTAAAAGCCTGGCTCCCTGACGATGTGGACGGAATGAAACGGACATCCTTTAAAACCGGAGCTATGGGCATGATGAATATTGCTTCTTTAGAGGCTACCTATGCTACTGAAGACAAAGAGAAAAGTATTAAAATAGAAGTAATTGACGGTGCAGGCGAGATGGGGGCTTTTGCCACGGCAAGCCTGCGAATGGTGTTTTCCCAGGAATTTGAAGAAGAAACCGAATATAGCACCCGAAAAAGCACAACAAGAAAAGGTACTAAGGCGATTGAAGAATATAACAAGAATTCGAACAGATCCGAAATACAGTTTATGAAGGATCGTAGATTTTATATCAAAGCTACCGGGGAAGGCATGGAAATAGATGAGCTATGGGATTTAATTGATGAATTGGATGTAGAAGACTTGGGCTAATAAAGTGAGAGCGTTATCCTGTTTAAAACAACTATTTTGCTGAAATTGTCCTAGTATTGTTATAATTTTGCAGCATAATAAAATAAGTGGTAATATTGCACCTGCCTTTTGGTAGGCAAGCCCGCAATTTGGCGATTCTTGAATTTAGTAACAAGAAAAGAAAAGTCAAACGGTCCTATAGCTCATCCCGATAGCTATCGGGAGGTTAGAGCACCAGACGGTCCTATAGCTCAGTTGGTTAGAGCACCTGACTCATAATCAGGTGGTCCCTGGTTCGAGCCCAGGTGGGACCACGGAAAACCTCTCAGAACATCCGTTTCTGGGAGGTTTTGTTTTTAATGGGGGGCAGAAAAGGGGGCATAATCTTAGGTAGTTAGCTTTATTATAAGATTTTCGATATTCTTAGCTTCAAGCAATATACAGCGGAATAGTTGCCCATTGGAACCTTTTATATTCAAACCGTAGAAAAGATAAAGAAAAAGGACACTTTGAATTTATTTAAGATATTACACTGGTTATTTCATAACACGAACATTTACGGGACTTTCAAACTGGATGCGTATAGCAGAGATAATCAGCATATTATCATAAACTATATATCGCTATATTAGCTAATAACGATAATCTGTTGTTCACTATTTTGCACATAAAGAAACTCTATAAATTTCTTAGGCTAGGGAGTCAAATTTTGTGTAGGAAAATTATACTAAATTTAACCACTAGTCAATTCCGAAATAAAATCTGTTCCAAGCGTAAATGTGGTGGAACTTTCGGAAAAATGTCTTGTTAAAGTTTTAGAAATTATCGCAGAATGCTATAAGGATTTTGACATTTATATTGATCCGAGGATTCTGTTTACCGAACGTGGGATTAAGGCGTTAAATTGGACGGTCGAATACGTTGAGGAATTTGTTGGGTTCCCTAGAGGTTATAAGGATATTCCTTATGAAAATGGTGAACAATCAATGGTTGAAATTCGACTTAAAGCATTGAGAAGTTTTGGTGGAGATGAAACTTTGCAACGACATTTGGTTAAATACTTGACTAAAACAAAATAAAAGTGATATACATAATTATTCCCTGTTACCGTAGAAAATTTCTTGAATAATGTCCTCTAAGTTACCAGATTCGGAAATTGAAATAAACGAACTGTGTATTACCTCATACGTGTTTTCAAAACCGGAACAGAAATCCCAAAATTGATTTTCAACCCAACCCTCGTTATTAGGTTCTAGAGGCCACCCCCCGCCCATAGTCCTCGACCAAAAACTCTGCTCTCCATAAGGATTATATGGAAATACTATTCTAGATTGTGCAGATTGAGTTGGAAATTGAGCATAAAAATAAGCATACCAGTTTATCACTTGTTCAAAAAATCTAGACAAGGCTCCAACATTTGGCTGCACTGTTTTTGTGTCAAAGAAGTAATTTATGTCGTTCTTCCTAAGCCATATATCAACTCCAAAGCCTCGAGGCGCAGAAACAAAATCTGCAATTGGATTCTCAACATAAGCTTGACAAATTTCTTTAATTCTATTATGGCAGTATTCCGATGTAAAAACCGGGTTTCTGCTATTTCGGCCTTCGATAACGATTTGTAAGGTGTTCTGTAAATTAGCGGGCATATTTGCAGGCTTTGGCAAATCCTCTTCAATTACTTCAAATTCATTGAGTCTTGCCAAATTTTTTGCTAACGGCTCCCAAAGCGTTGTGCCTAAAGAGGTTTCCATTCCACCAACTATTGACCGGATTTTTCTTTCAACAGGTATAATTAAATCAAGAATCTGAAAATTTGGTACAACGTCAATACGATTTTGAATAAAATTCGTGATGCTGGTTATAACCGTTTGTCTTGAAATTTGAAATACTTGTTCTTCAGTTGGTGCTGGCATAATAAGAAATATGCCGAAATATAATATTAATTAGTTACTTCTCTATAGTACTCATTGAGAAAAGCAATAATTGAAAACCCAATCTCTTGACCGAGATTGCAAGGAACAGCATTTCCTATTTGTTTATATTTTTGTGAAACTGAACCAGAAAAACTCCAATTATCAGGAAATGTTTGAATTCTGGCATATTCCCTGACCGTAAACGGTCGGGTTTCGTCTGGATGACATCTTTCAGTTTGCTTTTGAGCAGGACTACATGTTAAAGTTAAACTAGGTTCATCCCAACCTATTCGTCGAGCCATACCTGTTTTTCCGCCTCCTAGATAAAAACTTTTGCCCATATACTCTTTTTGTAATTCTAATGGTAAATCTCTCCAATAACCCTTTGGTGGTATAAGGTCAAAAATATTCTTCTTATGTGCAGGATAAGAAGAGCCTTCAGATTTTGGAACATTGCTATCATATAAATCTCCTTTTTTCAAGGCGTCAGATAAATTATATATTTTTTTGTGAGGTCTAGGATATTTATAAGTAACATCAATATCCTTTCTTACGCCAACTAGAATAAGTCTTTCTCGTTTTTGGGGCACCCTATAGTTTATTGCCTTAAGCACTTTTACGGGAACTACATTATATCCAATTTCATCAAGTATGGAAATCATACCTTCTAGGGTTTTTCCTTTCTCATGACTTAACAGGCCACGAACATTTTCACCTATGCAGATTAATGGATTTACCTCTTGAACAACTCTGGCAAATTCATAAAACAATGTTCCTCGGGCATCATTCAAACCCAACTTTTTCCCTGCGTAACTAAACGCTTGACAAGGGAAACCCCCGGTCACCACATCAGTTTTATTTTGATATTTTTTGAAACTAATATTTTTTATATCACCCTCTAAAATATTCCATTCCGGTCTATTATCCCTTAAAGTTTGACAAGCCCATTTATCTATTTCATTTAGAGCTACACATTTTAATCCAGCTTTTTCCATTCCTACAGCGAGACCACCCGCCCCGGCAAAAAGTTCAATTACAGAATAATCATTATCGGGTTCTATATAATTTGAAATTTCGTCCTCATACAATTCCTCAAAAAGACTTCCAAGTAGCTCTTGGACATCATTCTTACGGTAAACTCGATAATTGGAAACTGGTTCCCTAACGGCAGTCAATATACCTTCATTATCCCATCTTCTCAATGTTTCTTTACTCTTACCTATTAATTCAGAAGCTTCTGATAAAGACAAATAGTCTGCCATAACCACATTATTAAACCTTATACAATGGTTACAAATTTAAATGTAAATATGAAACTGCCAAACAAAAATTGGAAAAAAGATTGAAGTACAAGAAAGGGCCATTAGTAATACGATTGTTCCTGTTGAATCTTAAGGTTCTGGCTTCATGCAAAACAAAACGGGAAATTACCTTTGTCATCGCACTAATTTTGACTAATTCGTTAAGAATTTAAATAAACGCCCGTTTGTTTAATGGAAGAATATTCTTATTTAAACTAGCCCAAATCTTACCATAACTTACCTGCGCATGGATCCTGTCCGGTTTTTGTAGTGTTCCGGTAGATAAGCGTAAAGCCAAAACCGGATAGGGCGCATCCTACTTATGATTTGGAATACTCTTTTTTTCCTCAATCCAATTCTGGTAGGTTTTGTAATGTTCCGGATATTTATCAAAATAGCTGTTTAGTTCAGAGATCACAGCCTGCTTCCCTTCTGAAAATGCCTTTTCCTGCAGTTGATCTATCCGCGAAACCTGAAACACCAAATAGCCAATGATAATCAGGGAAATGAACCAAATAGCATAGTGAAACCAAAGTTGCAGTTTTGGGACTACTCTTGCATTGGACAATTTTTTGTTGATCTCTTCCAATGCTTCCTTGATTCTTGAACTCTGGGCCTGTTCAGCTCTTAAATGCTCCTTGAGGAGAAACTCAATTGGTGCGGTATCGGGCACTATTTTTATGTTGTCCACATTCTCGGTCAGCTTCTGAAGCTTATCCAATGAGGTATTGAACCCATCCAGCTCATCGGTGAGCAGTTCCATAACTTCGTCCAGTTTTTTATATCCCATAGTTTTGAATTTTAAATTCCAATTCCCCTATCGATTGCCATTTTAATAGTTTTCTTTATAATGCTCTTTGCCAAACTTGTTGCGAGGTTGGCACTTAATTCCACGCTCTTCCCTAGCAACCGGACCGACTTGGCGGTTTCCTTGTGCTTTCCAAGGGTATTGTTCATATTGAGCTGCCCTATTAGTTTTCCTCCGGACATGGAGCGTTGCACTTCACTAGCCTTAAAGTTTTGTCCTTTGTACTCAAATCGAAACCCCTGTAGCTTGTTTGACTTGTTGATACTTGGAATAACTTTTACTTGTTCTGCTTTCATGGCCTTTATGTAATCATCGATTGTTTTTGTCTTTTGGTCTTCCATGACCTTTTGGTGTATGTTCTTTATTTCCTGCCGGACTTGGATTGATTCTATTTCCTTCTCTAGCTGTACCTCCTTGACCGTGGTGAGTCCCATTTCCTTGGCCACGTTTTCGGCTGCCAATTGACTTCGTTTGCCAATAAAACTGTCGTTATAGGCCTTGCCATCAAAACCGATACGGTTGACATACAAATGCACATGGGTATGTGCTTTGTCCCTATGTACTAAGGCGATGGCTTGGCGTTCCTTTAACTGCATCTCTTTAATAAACCTCTCTGTCATTTCCTTAAGCTGTGATTTACTCAGGTTCCTGCCATCTTCCGCGGTTGGACTAAGAATAAAGCTCATTGTATTCTTTTGGCACCGATGGTTCTGTTCCTGTATGAGCTTGAACTCCTCGGTGATCTGTTTGGACTGGTCTCCTGCCACATGTTGTCTAAAGACCACCTCGGCATCTTTCTCTTGGTTCCATCCATAATCAATACCGGCACCTGTGTTCGCTATGGACTGTCCCTTGCCTATCATTTTTTGAAGTTATAAAGTTGTTGTCGTATTTCCTCGGCCAACTGGGTGACCTCATTGTATAAATTTGGATTCCGTTTCTTGAACATATTACCGATACGGGCAAAGTTGTTTTTGTATTTAACCAGGGTGCTGTAGCATTCGAGTTGTTCCGGGGTAAGCCGTTCAATGATGGTATGTCCACAAGCAGCGCTCCGACAATATTCGGATAGGCTCATTCCTGCCCGGGCTGCTCTTTTTTTAAGCAGCTTCTTCTCATAAATGGAACATCGAAATCGGATATAGGACCTTTTCATTTTTTGAATTCTTTGCAACCATCGGGAGCAAAGCGAGAATGTTTTTGTGATAACAAAAACACATCTCGAATTCCTACCCAAGACCATTTCGTTTTCCGATAGATCCGTTTCCAAATCCAAGGCAATACTATCTGAATGTTTTAGTAGATCGGTAGGAATCTTGACCGTCTGCTTCTGTTCATCTGAGGATTTAAAATCAAATTCGTTTCTGGTTTTCATGGCATAAAAAGTCGTTTAAATCTTTATGGTTTTTATAGGCATCACTTTGATCAATGATGTGAGGGTGCTTTTCTGTTAAATACCGTGTAGCGTTTTCTCCAGCAGAATCATTATCCAAATAAAGCTCTACCAATTCATATTTTGTAATTATTGTTTCAGTTGCTTTAATTAAAGCCAATGAGTTCAAAACAAGGATATCTGAAGTTTTCAATAGACTATCGTTTATCATGGCCAATGACAACAGATCAAACATACCTTCCAAAATGATCAATTGTTTGTTGTTGTTTTGGATGTAGGTATAGGATTTAGGACTGCTACTATTCTTAAAAAGCCTGTTTCTAAGTTCCCAACCATGTTTATTATTTCGTAATCCGATAGCAAAGAATTGAGCGTCCTTAAATCTATACCAAACCTCTTTGCAATAGGTATTGGTAACCATTAATGAAATGCCTCTAGAATTTATATATTGAATCAGGGCAGGGTGTATGATGGCCTGGACTTTTACAATATCAATTTCTGTTTCTTTTTTATTGAAAATTGGTAACTGTTTTATGGAGCTAAAGGCCGTGCCATCATTTAAAAACTCCAAAGCTTCTTTTATGGAACATTTTAAAATTTTGCATACCAAATCTATCACGTTACCTCCAATACCTTCACCGTGGTCGTACCATCGGTTTTTGGTTCTGGAGACTTTCAAAGAGGCTTGGGTTTCTGACCTAAAAGGACTCAGAAACCAAGCTTCTTGTTCCGTTGTCCTTTTGGGAAAGTGCCCTAATTTTTCCAGTGCTTTTTCCACTGAAAAATCTCGGGCTGTTTCACAATTTAATTTTTTTCTTTTCATCAGCTAAATAATTTCTTTTTTCTATTTTCACCTACCTAGTTACCTAAGCCGCTATTCATAAGGGTTAAGGCCTTAGGTTAGTTCGAAATTCACCTTACCTTTGCTACCAATCAGGTAAGTTGGAAGGGAAATAGGTAACCTAGTTTTTATTAATCTTACCTAAGAAATTCCCTGTATCTATAAGACATTTAAACCCCTTAGGTAACTAGGTAGGTTGTTTTACCTGTTTATAGGTAATTCCACTTCCCATGGACTGCTTTTAAAAGTTGATTTTGCCAAATAACCATAAACCTGTCTCTTGGAATGCTTCACGCGCTGAAAGTTAAAACCCGTAAAAGCTTTGCCAATATTTACTTGGTTCAATCTTAGGTTTAAACAAGACAATGCGACCATGACATCGGATGCCGTTACAAAATCTTCGATGTCGGTCGATTTATCATAATACTTGGCAACCAGTTCTTGTTCTGTGGTGAGATTGGTATATTTCTTATTACGTTCTTCGTTTTCGCAAATATCCTGAATGGATAGTTCTGGATTAAACGTAGTGTCTTTGTAAGCTAAATGATATGCTTGCGTCCATACCTTTTTGATATCAACCTCTTTTGAATACGCAAAATCAATTTGATCTTTTAGCTCAAAGCACAACCAACGTACAGAACCCGTTTCATCATTAAGAAAGGAAGACATATTGGTAGATCCCATAAAAGAACATATTCTGGGAAGCGTTGTGTTTTTTCTGTCATAGGGCAATCTTTCGTTGATAAAGGTCTTGGAGAAAAAGGCTTTAAGAGCATTGACATCTTTTTTGGAAAGTACTGCCAATTCATCCAGGTTATAAAGAAAATTTCTGCACAGTTGAATTCTTGCATCCTTATCATTACTAATATCCTCCGCCATATATTCGCTCAATTCAGGAGGGCATAAGTACCTGCACCACGTCGACTTCCCTGAGCTTTGGCCTTTATGGCTGATTATCAAAGCCTGTTTATTGAAATAATTGGGTTCAAAGGCGCATCGTATGGCCCGAACCAACCATTTTCTTAAATGATATAAGAAAGCATCATCATCATAGGTAGGCACATAGGAAGCTAATTTAGCAATATGGTCCAACCCGTCCCATTCAGGGAGGGCTTGAAAATACGCTTTTATAGGATTGTGTTTTTTGATAAGTTCTGACTTAATCAAGATCTCAAGCTTAGCGGAACTAATATCAATACCTGCTTTAGCCAACTCTATAATTATTGAGTTTACATTGAGATAATGCCATGATTTATTCCCTTTCAATGATATCTGAAAATCATGTGATATTTCATTATAAAAAATATCATATTTCGAACATAGATATTCGTAGGTATAATCATAAATTGTTTTCTTTTTGGGGTCTTTAACGAGGTAAAGCCCATTGTTTGTTGATGCCATGCTATACAGTTTAGGAAACGGCAAAAAGTGTTGCCATTTAATTAAAAAAATGTTTTTGGAAACAGGATTTCGTTACCTTCTTTTATTTCTAAAAGTGTATGCAATGGCTTCCGCCTCAATCTCTTTTTTGGATTTACGTTTATTTTGTAGTAACCATTCCACGAGTTTACTTTTCTCAAAAAAAAGCATTTTTCCGTTGGGTTTAGAGTGTGGTATTCTTCCCGAAGCTGTCAGTTTATAAAGGTAGCTTCTGGATATGCCCGTATAGTCACTGGCTTCATCAAAGGTCAATACTTCTTTGCTTCCTATGAGTAGTTTTTCTAAACGATCTAATCGTTCCAGTATTAAAATAGTGTCCATTTTTATTGTTTTTAGGTTAATAAAATGAACAAAAGCGCTTTTGTTATCCCTTATGGGATTATGGAATTAAAAGTATAAAATGTGGCTGTTGAAAGAAAAAATAAAATCAATAATTTATTCACAAATATTTGACAAACAATAAGTTATCCTAAATACAATTAAATTTAATTAATTCCTCAGCTTGTAATATTATATAATGTTATTTGGCATCAAACAACCTCATATTTAATGGACAGAAATCAGTCTTTTTAGAATGGTATTCAACTTATTAACAATTTGATTTATAGAAATTAAAAACCCTAATCTAAATAATAGCGAGTTCAATAACACATAAACATAATATTAATTAATCTTAATAAAAAATAAAAAGGTCTCAAGAAATTTGAAACCTTTTTTATTTGTTGACCAATAAAAAAATTTTGTATGTCGGTTTATTTACCACAAGTTATTAATGCAATTGCTACTCTATCGAAAAGTCTATCTTTAAAGTATCTTCGATTTAGTTTATAGCAAAATTCATCAAGATAGTTTTGTAAATAAATCCCTTTCATTTTATGATAAACTCCCAAAAAAGCTCTTTTTGCATTACTTATTGCAATATGTACCCATTTTAATGTGGTTTTTGTAACCTCATTGGATGATTTTTCAGTTAAATGAGCTTCAACAAAATCAGCTATATCAACATAACTTGTGCTTTTATCAATAAAAACAATGCTTTTTTCTTCTATATTTTCTTTAACCACTTTGTTTATATCATCAGATTCGTGGTCTTTTAAAACTTTCATTTTAAAATAACGACAAGATTTTGACTTCTTACCTGTTTTAAGATCTTCTAAAGGAACAGATTCTGCAATAACTGCTACATTCATTTGTTTTTGACTTCCTCGGCCACGTTTTAAATTTTCTTGCGCTTTTTCAGATGTTTCAACTTCAAAATAACCTTCATCGAATTCAATCATGTCGGATAAATTATACTTGTCATCTCTCTTTCCCATTGACTTTCTTATTTTATGCATCATCGCCCAAACTGGTTCATAAAATTTATATCCCAATTGTCGTTGCATTTCTAAAGCGGACACTCCTTTTTTACTAAAACTCATAAAAGCCATGGTTAAATACCACATTCTAAAAGGTAATTTAGAACTTTCTAGCATAGTGCCACTTCTCAAAGTTGTCCTGAACCTACATTTTGAGCATTGCCATTGCCATTTCTCTTGTAGCCAGTAGTGTTTGGTACATTCACACTTTTTACAGATGATACCTTCTTTTTCTCGCTTCTGTTTAAAATCAACTTTACAAGAGTTTTCATCAGGGAACTGTTCAGCAAATTTTATAATAGTCATCTTCTTTTTTATTCAAATTTAAAGAAATTTACAAAATTGTGGTAAGTTTACTGATATACAAAAAAAATTAATAGTTTGAAGTATTCAGACACAACCTTCTGAAATAAATCATATAAAATTTACAATTCTTTAAAAAACATTCCTGTTCCAGGTATTAATTGATCCCAAGAGGGTTGCCACGTTAATCTTTTAAGACTTCCGTCTTTTGCTTTGTAGGTTAGAGTTATATTAAATCTAGCCGAATTCCAGTTATTACCTTGTAAAAGTTTAACAATATCAGTAGGTATTTTAAACTCGGCATCGTAGCCATCTTTCGTTCTTATATATCTAGCATCGTAATCTAAAGCTATATCTTTATAAAGTCGGTTCGATTTTAACATTTTTCGGAATACTTCTTTAGAGAGCATTTCTCCGCTTTCCTCATCAGGAGCAAGCATTAGAATCAGGTATTGTCCTTTTAACAGAGCAGCAATATCATTCGTATTGAATGCGCTTTCTTCTTTTGGGTTTACATCTGCCAAAAGCGTAATGCCCTGCATAGCAGAAAATGACGTCTCACCTTTGTTATCTGGAAAATGATTTTTTACCTTAACTCCTAAAAAAACACCTTCTTCATTATATTTGGCATTAAATTGAAAAGATATATTGCTATTATTTATAGTATCTTTAACCACATATGGAAATGTATCCCATTCATTTAAATTACCATCTACAACAATTTTTTCTTTCGAACTTTCTAAATTATATTTTATGTTAGGAAAAAACTTTACTTGTTGTCGCCAATTTTGGTAAGATGCATCTTCATTTGCGAAACTACATTTAGCGTCAAATATCAAAGGGTTTTCCAAATTATCAAGGTCAATTTTTTTAATCTCTTTTATTGGAATTAATATTTCTTTAGTTGTTTTTGAAGGGATAGTGACATTTATTTTTGTTTTTTCTGGTATTAGAGCGTTGTGAGCTTTTGCTTCAAGTTCTACAGATAATGAATAAGGTTGTGTATTTCTTAGAATAAGTTTCATTTCTGAAACATTATCTCTTTTCGTAATATACTGGGGTTCAAAAAATACCGCAGGATTTTGTGTAAAGCCTTTAAAAAGTTTTGCCGAAGCTTCCGTAACAAATTCCTTATCCTCGATATCATCAAGCATTAGATTTGTAATTACTGGTTCGCCATTGCCAACCGTAACCCAAGTAATGTGGTCTTCTTCTCCAAAAGCTTTTCCTTTTAATCCACTAATCCCTCCTGTAGTGCCTAAAATAATATAATCACTATTGTTTCTTTTAAAATGTGTATATTGATGCACGTGACCAGCAAAAACAGTATGTTTTCTTTCTTTTAATAAATTAGCCATTTCTTCCCACTTACCGGTATTCTCATAAGTCCACATCGGTTGGTGCATCAATACAAAGGTCCATTTTACATCTTTATTATCTTCCAGAACTTTTTTAAAATAATTGAATTGTTCCTCTCCCAGTGAGGCTAATCCAGGACCTAAAATACCATCTTCAGAATTTAAACAAAGAAATAAGGTGTTTTTGTATTTAAAAGAATAATAATCGGGTCCCAAACGATTTTTCCAAATGTCTGCCATTGTCTGGTTTGAAAAATCATGGTTTCCAACAACATAAAAAAAGCGAGATTCTAAACCATTTACCATACTATCTAATTCTTTCCATTGTCTTTCTATTTCGTCTTTGTCTTCGGTATAACCTTCTATTAAATCCCCTACGCTCAACACAAACTCTGGTTGCATTAAGTTGGTTTTGTGCATGGCGTTTTCGAACACACCCATTCTGTGGCCACCCGTTCTATCTGAAACAATTACAAATTGAAAATTATCGTCCCCAATAGGCTTGTTGGTATAAGGTACTTTGGCATTATTTCTAACATCTATTTCAAAAAAGTTAGAAGGTTTGGCATGTTGTGCAAACAATTGCGTTCCCACAATTGCTATGAGAATAAATAAATATTTTGAATAATTCATAAGTAATTGTATTTAGCTATTTTGTAAAAATTTCCAACTCACTTTAACTCCAATAAATTGTGGTGTACCAGGTACATAGGTTGGTATGCCAAATAAAGCACCTGTATTTCCTGCATCGATAATATAATCTGTATTGAATACATTTTTTATAAACAAAGTGAATTTTAATCCCTTGTTTGGTATCTCAATTCCAGTGTTAAAATTGAACAGCCCGTAGCCTTCTTGAAATTGGTTTAAGGGGTTATCTATATTATCTGGGTCATTTTCGTCCACTGGATTGGCATCGTCAAAAAACACTTTAGATTTGTATGAGTAGCTAGGCAATGCGAAAAACTCGGTATTTTTGCTTAAAGGAAATTTTACATCTAACCCTAAACTAAAACTGTGGTCGGGTGTTAACCGAAATCTATTGCCTGCAAAGGCTTGTTCTGCTCCGTTTGAATCTGTGTCATCGAACCTCGCGTGTATATAGGTATAGTTACCAAAAATTACCATTCCATTTTTAATTCCATATGTAATATCCAATTCGGCACCGTACGAAGTGGCACTACCTGCATCAACATTTACAATTTCTATGTTTCCTGTAGATGGATCGTTAATTAATGTTCCTGTTTGAAAGTTTGAATAATCTTGATAGAAAAATGCCGAACCCAAATTAAGTCTATTACTAATGGTAGATTTGAAACCAAGTTCGTAGCTATTTAGCAATTCTTCGCTTAAAATTTCTATAGAGCCATCATTTCTAAACTGAATGACATTAGGTCTCCTTCCTTTTGCGAAACTAGCATAAGTATTGAAGTTATCGCTAAAATCATATTTTGCAATAAATCGTCCTGTAACAGCCGAAAATTCTTCTTTTTGTTTTGAAAAATCACTAACTGGTAAAAAAAAGTTTGGTGTATTACGAGTAAAATTTCCTAAAACAGAAGGTTGTCCAATAAGCTCACCTTTACGCTGAAGCGATAGCATATCTTTTGTATAACGTAATCCACCCGTTAAGGTAAGCTTTGGTGTAACTGTATAAGTAGCATCAGCAAAAAAATCTACAGCTGAATTTGATGAGGTATCAAGTTGACTCTCGGAATGGTTATCAGGAAGTGGTGTTCCCCCTAACGAATCTGGCAACTCGTTAACTAAAATAGGTTGACCATTGGCATCTACTAAATTAGTTGAGCCAAAAAATAACCAATATGCGGACTGCTCATTGTAGTTAAATAAAAAGCGTTGCTTAACACGTTCGTTAAAGAAGCTAGTACCAAAAAACATTTTAAGATTTTCCGTTGGTGAATAATTTAAACGCAGCTCTTGGTATAATTGTTTACTATTAATATCTTCATTAAAATAAAGGGCTCTAGCGGCAGAGCCATCACCATCCCATTGCTCAAATGCACCATGTTTTAAAAATGAAGAAATAGATGTGAACGACAATTTATCATTAAACTTATGTTTGATTATTATCGAAGTATTAACGTTTTCCTTTTGGGTACTCAGGTTTTTACCTCCTTCAAACGAAGCATAACCCGAAAATATATCTACCTCTCCTCTAGTATTTGCTAACGATTTACTTAAAAAAGCAGTTCCTGGCGCATCATCTTTTTGGTAATCCAATACTAAATCCATTTTTGTGTTTTCTGATATCAAATACCGTAACGACAATCTACCAGCACTTGTGTTTTTTCCATTAAGAGTTCCTCCAAAAGTATTTTTAATAAAACCATCCCTTGAATCATGAGTTGCGGCAAATCGGAATAATAATTTTTCATCTACCAAAGGTGTATTAACCATAGCTGTTAAATGTTTGTAATTGTACTCCCCACCGCCCACAGTTACCGAAGCTTCGGTGGTATATTTAGGTGACTGCGGAATAAAATGTACTGCTCCTACTTGTGCGCCACGTCCAAAAAGTGTTCCTTGTGGTCCTTTAAGAACTTCCATACGTTCTAAATCGTAAGGTTCTATGACAGATGCGCTTGGTCTTGCTACCGGCGAATAATTATTAAAAACAGAAACCCTTGGTTGTGAATTACCACCATTACCATCGCTAGTAAGACCACGTATTACAAACCCGGGACGCTGCGAACTCTGTACTTGTATGTTTAGTCCTGGAATAAAATCTGAAATTTCACCCAAATCGGAAGTACTCAACGATTCGATTTTTTTGGCACTCAGCACACTAATGGCAACAGGTACATCTTGTATTTTCTCTTCTCGCTTTTGAGCTGTAACAACGATTGATTCTAACATTTGTGCATTTTCAATCAAAACCAAATTGAGTTGGTTTTTACCAGCTTTTAAGTCTATGGTTTTACTTACTTTTAGATAACCAATATAAGAAACCTCAATGGTTACCGTTTCTTCAGAAAGGTTGTCTATCTCGTAATTTCCATCAAAATCGGTTGTACTTCCTTTGCTTAATGCAGGAATTACAACATTTGCATCTAAAATTGGTTGATTTTTTTCATCTGTGACCGTTCCGTAAATGCTAGATTGAGCTTGAACCTTATCAATTAATAAAATTAATGAAAGAAAGAGAATTGATAAGAGAATCCGTTGTTTTGTTTTCATAAGTTTTTTTGGATAAATAAATTTTGCTGTAAATGTATTTAAGCAATCCAAAAAAGAAGTCCTAGATAATTAATCTGCACTTATGAAGCACTATCTCTTAGATATTTTTTTTATAAAGTATTGATTTTAAATGCTTTATTGCATGTTAAGTGTTTGTTATCAATGTTTAAGCATATTGTTAAGTGTAAATACTTTCACTATTTGAGACATTTATATACTCGGTAGGTGTTGCGCCCTTAATTTTTCTGAAGTTGGAATTAAATGAAGATTTTGAATTGAAACCACATTCAAATGCCAAATCTAGAATGCTTTTATCATCCAATTTGTTATTTTCAACCATTTCACAAAAATGCTCTATCCTGTAAGAATTTATAAATTGTTGAAAATTTATATTTAGTTCTTCATTAAGTACTTGAGATATATGATGTTTTGGTTTATTAATCAATTTTGAGAAACCATCTAAATTAAATTCTGGGCTTAAATACTCAGATTTATGAAATTTGAAATTTAAAAGTTCTTCCTTTATGGATTTTATCTTGTTAGTAGTCAATTTACTAGAGTTATATTTCTTTTTGTTAGCTCTTTCTTCAAGTATTTCCAAGAATTGTATTCTACTTGTTAAGTTAAATTTTAAATTTATTAGCATTACAAATATCAATACGAACAAAAGGTATATTAACATAAACATACTGGTATTCTCCATATTCTTCACAAATAAACCCAAAATTATTACTGTTATGAAAATACCGTTTGATACTAACAATAAATTGAAAGCCTTTTTCTTTTTTAAAGAATTCTTATGTGCAATAATCTTATAGATTGATAATATTGGATATAACAAAAAGATAAAACTAAGCACAATAACTCGCATTATATTGCAGTAAAGACTAATATACACTTCGTTTTTATTATTTAAATAATCTATACCTAAACATAAATAAGCTATAGAAGCAATTGCAAATGGAGAAAAATGAATTAATACTTCAAACCTTATTAATTTTTTTTCTATCAAATTATTTAAAAACAAAAATAGAATAGGTGGATAAACTAAATTATTCGGTGTAATAAAGTTATAGAATAAAAAATTATCATTTAAATACTCCATTATAAGTACTTTAAGTATTAAATGAACTAATGCAAATAAGAAAAAATAACTGAGAAGTGTGTCAAAAAAATGTTTGGAGTGATTTATAACTATTAATGATAGAGCAATAATTGATTGTGCTAAAGCTATATATATAATGACGTCCATTTTTTAAGTCCAAATTATAATTTTAATACAAAACTATCATTAAAACAATATTAAGTAAATGTTTCTTCAACGTTTTCTATAATCACGATTTTAAATTTACTTCTTATAAACCAAATTAGTTTCATAAGAATTTTATAAACTTACTATGTCTAGTACTGTGAAAAATGTTCAATAACTATATTGTATTATTACTTATTTGAAAACAAACGAGTATCGTCTTAAAACAATTAATACCATTTATATTTTAAAATAAGCTTAATTTTTCATATCTTTCCTGTATGGGAATGACATCAAACATAGCAATAGAAGAAAGCCTAAAAGACTTAGGAAAGGACTTTAGGGACAGTAAAAATTTTAAGGTCCGACAACGCATTCAAAGCCTTATACTGTTAAAAGAGGGAAAGTTTAAACGCCAAGCAGATTTAGCAGCTTATATAGGCATAGATCATTCCTCATTGAAACGATGGATAAAACAATATAAAACATCTGGATATACATCGTTGATCACGCTTAAAAGCGGTGGCAACTATAAAGGCGTGATCAGTGAGTCCCTTCACAGAGCCTTAGAGAGTAAGGTCAATGATTCAGAAGATCCGCTTTTGGGTTATTGGCATGCAGTGGCATGGGTCGAGGAAAACTTCAATCAAGATATCAATTACCAAACTCTGCGGAGCTATTTAATACGCCACTTTCAAACAAAGAAAAAGCATCCCAGGAAATCACATTATAAAAAAGACCAGCAAGCCCTAGAGGTCTTCAAAAAAACTCCCTGACACCTTAGAGCAATTAAGATTAAGTCTTAATAAAGGTCACCAGTCGGTCAACCTTTATTTTCAAGACGAAAGTCGGTTTGGACTGATGACCCATGTAGGCACGGCACTCACTGCCAAAGGCGTAAAACCCATAGTGAATTTCCAGCAGGCTTTTAAGAACACCTATTTGTACGGAAGCTATTCCCCAATTGACGGAAGCCATTTCACTTGGGAAGTAGAAGGCGTTGACACGCTTGTCTTTGAAGCTTACCTCAAAGCATTTTCTTTATACAGACCTCAAGAAATAAAGATTGTGGTCATTGACAATGCAGGCTTTCATTCCACTAAAAACATAAATATTCCTGATAACATCAAGCTTATAAGAATACCGCCATATACGCCAGAACTAAACCCTTGTGAAAAAGTATGGCAATATTTAAAGGAAAGATTTAAGAATAGAACATTTGAAAATATCAAAGAACTCAAACATTGGCTGCACCAAACAGTAAAAACCGAAATAAATAACGAAAATATAATCAAAATTGTAAAATCTGAATTTTACACAAACACTTTTAAGGCTTGTTTTAATTCATAATTGGTATAACAAATTATCCACACAAATTTTTTAATTTATTTAAATTCCTAAAAATCGATAAATCATAATTTGTGGTTTATAGATAGCGGTATGAATTATAAAGTTTAGTAAAAATGAGGTTAAATTACTACGATTCTTATGAATCTAATAAAAATACACCTATGTTTTACCCAAGCCACAAAAAAGGGCTTAAATCTCTTGAAGACCATTATATTTTCAATAGTGGGAACGGATCTGTTGAAAGAAAAAACAAAATCAATTATTTGTTCATAAATATTTGAAATATAGTGTGTTAAATCAAATACGTTCAAATTTAACTAATTTCTCAGCTTGTGATATTTTATAATGTCATTTGGTATCAAAAGACGTCATATTCAATGGACAGAAAATGACCCTTTTAGAAGAAATTTGGGTTATAAACAATCAAAAGCTTTGGGTTTAAAACCCAGAAATATTATAACAGGCTTAATTACATATTAAAACACGGTTATAGTTTAAGATTATTAAATATTTTAAAAAGAAATGACACCAAATTAAACAAATTCGTATCAAAATCATACAAACTTGATTAAATATATGCTTTGCGTGCAAATTGCGTGTAAATGAAAAAAGCTTCAAAAGTTAAAACTCTTGAAGCCCTATATAATATGGTGGAGAATACCGGATTCGAACCGGTGACCTCTTGCCTGCCAGAATTATATTATGTTTAACTTTTCCTGATAACTGTCTATTATGTTGCTCGGCAAGGACTTAAGATAAACCTGTGTAGTAGCCATGCTACTATGGCCCAACATTGCTGAGATTGCCGGCAAAGGAATTTGTTTCAACATCGCATGGGTAGCAAAGCTGTGTCGCGATACGTATGAGGTAAGATGTTCGTCGATTCCACAGATTTCGGCTATTCTTCGAAGTCCTTTATTATATCTTTTTCGTGCACCATGCACATCTTTATATTGTAGATCTAGAGTCTCGCGTGTAATAATCGGAAGTATAAAATCATCTTTTTTCTTCCCCAGAAAATAAAAATCCAGCAGTTGTTTCATTTGCTGTGTTATTTTGATGTCATACAATTTTGAAGTTTTCTTTCTCTGAAACTTAACCCTGCCGTCAATTACGTTACTCATTTTCAAGAAGGCCATATCAATGAACGACATTCCAAAAAGCATATAAGACAGCAGGAAGTAATTTCTATAATGAAATGGCCAACTTCCTTTTTCTAATTGTAGCTCCAATATTTTTTTCAGATTTTCAGAGTTCATTGCTCTCTTTGCAGTAGGTTCAGTTCTAATTTGATATTCTTTAAATGGATATGCATCTTTAGATATAAACCCCCTTTTTATTCCTTGGTTATAAATGGACCTAATTGTTCTCATGTAGGCAGCCAAACCGTTTAAGGAATTTCCTGGCTTGGATAAATGAAACCTTTCAAATCTCTTTAAAAAATCATAGTTGATTTCATTGAACTTAATATCTGCTGAATTTATTGAACTTTTCAAAACACTAACAACCTCTCTATAAGTACGAGCCGTTCCAAAACGTTCAGAAAGTCTTAAGTCTTCAGATAGATCTATGGCAAACTCGAAGAAGGATTCATATTTTGATTTATTGACGATTTTATCCTTAACCTGCTTTATTGACATAAAATCTAGTTCTTCGCAATCCTGTAAGCGATTGATGATATCCTTTGCACTCGAAATTTGCTTTACAAGAAGATTATTGAGAAAATTGATAGATTTAACCTGCTTATAACCATTTCGTATTCTTTGCTTTGAGTCGTCCCAGTAATTGAGAGGAACCGAATGACCGGTAGAAATAGAAGTAGTTTTTTGAAAATGTCCCAATCTAATTATAATGGGATAACTTCCATCTTTCCTTATTCTACGGGTATCCAGACTTAATTTTATACTTGTTTGCATTTTTCGAATGTACAAAAAAATTTGCACATAATTTGCACATAAAAATATGATGCCAAATAAATTCAATTGATATTAAATTATATTAAAATATTGATTTTCAATTAAATATGTATTAATTTATACTTGAATAAATGAAATTCCGATTACTCATAATCAGGTGGTCCCTGGTTCGAGCCCAGGTGGGACCACATCAAGCAGAAAACCCATCCCTTCGGGGATGGGTTTTTTCATTTTCTGAAAAGGCTAAGCTTGCTTAGGCTTTGGAAGAGAATGAAAAAACAATAACAGCTGCAAGAGCAGCTGTTGGTTTTCTATTTGCATAAGCGGGACTTCTCTGGTCGATGCCGACCTTGGAGGCAGCAACCTAGGTGGGACCACATCAACAAAGACAAGGCTTCCGAGATATCGGGAGCTTTTGTTTTTTAGGACGGTTAAAACATAACTACAGCATTTTTTCCACTTTCCGGTTCTTTTAATTTTAGTTAAATTTATTGTTATTTAGGCCATGGAAAGATTCTTAATCTTAAATAAGATAAGTGAAAAATATTGAACCAAAAAAGCACACTTTAATAAATTTGTTTAAATACTGTTAAACCAAGTGAAATCAACTTTAATTTTTGTTTAATGCCAATATTTTATTTTAAAAAGTTATTAAACTTCGTACGGCTGTATCCAATACATTAATTTTCTTCATATTATTCATATAGCCATAGCAATCTAAACAATGCTAATGTACACTCACAAGGAATTTTACAAAAACTTTCAAGTCAACTATTTTGATTACAAACAGTGTAGCAATGAGCATTTGTTGAGTTTGGATTATGAAAAACTAGCATCAATTGCGGGTCAACTAATTGATTATGATGCTAAAGCTTTCAGGCTAGCTTTAAAAATGGACGTAAGAATGACATACTTACTAAGTATTGATACGTTGTTTGAGTTAATCTATGCGCTTCTGCCTGACAAAAAATTGCAGCTAATGGATAAGAAGATTGTAGAACAGCTAAACCGTAAAAACCAATATGTATTTGAACTCATAAAATACATGGATGGAAAGCCCAGTAATTTTAGAAAGTTGCTAGATACAATTATATATACAAATGATAAATCTTCAAGCGTTATGAGGTATTTGTTTTATTTAGGAATATTTGAAACTGAGCACGAGGATAAAATACAGGAGAGTGTAATCGCTTATGGAGAAGCAATTAAGTTTTTTGGCAAAGAAATACTTGAAAGTAGGGATGAACTTAATTCATTTAAACATGGGCTAAGATTGATTCCATTTATAAAAGAGTTACATATTGCAGACCAAGAGAATAGAAGTAATAAACTATCCATAAAAGTTGAAGAATCCTTATCATTTCAAACGAGTAATAAAACTATTAAAACTTTACATACTAAAAGCTTGGATTATAAAAGGGATTTGTCATTAACTTATTTCGTTTCTAATATGATTTATAATATTATTACTTCAAGGCGCTATAAGTATGTTGACAATTCTAAAGGGTTAGTTTCAATGATGGCCATAACTAAGGATGCACTTGGACATGCTAAAAAGAACAACGTTAATACTGGTCTCATAAAAATAAATTTCCCAATTGATAACAATTTTGACTAAGATACATTCTATAGTAGTTTGCTTACTATAAGACACTAAATGTATATGAAACTTTTTAATTAATCTGTGGTCCTTTCTATACCTATGCAATAGGTTACGCAAGCCGATTTAAGTTTTCATGACCCATTTTTAGCATTGGTTATATTTTATGTTATGTTTTTCCCTTAGAAATCATGCTTTATTCGGGCAGCTATAGTAAATTAATATCTAAACTTATATAACTGTCTTTTGCTACGGAGTAATGGACTTAAGCACAATTGTTATATTGTTACCTTCTAGTTGTATTAAAAACCCTATAAATTCTTCTTCCAAAAAATAACGGCATCCCCGAAAGACTGCCCCCTACCCACTTTGATAAAAGCCCAACTACAGTTAATTGCTTAATTGCACCCATTCAAAACCCTTCCCCCACTTTCCCCACCCCGTAGAGCGATACCGGCCTTAATTTGCCCCGCAAGGTAAGGTTGCCCAAGGGCCGGAATGCATACCGTTTCTTCACAGGTTCAGAAATTTGTGCTACAATTTCCCCTGAAATAATAAAAGGTTCCCCGTATACATTACACTGCTCCAGCATCCGGGCAGTTGTATTCAGGATGTCTCCGGAATAAACAATCTCCCGCTTCACCACGCCCATTTCACCTGCCACCACCTTCCCGGTATGAAGGGCAGCTTTAAAGCTCGGAGCCATTCCATACCGTTGTAGATAATACGTTTCCCTTCTGGCCATTTTCTCCCGCATCCTAAAATAACACTCAAGGGCATCG
>JBGTEN010000338.1:0-1805 GCA_041747755.1 Arenibacter sp.
GTACTTGCTTATCTTAAAAAAACATTTTTGGGTAACAAGCCTACTATTGTGTTTTATCCCAAAATAGGTATTCACTTTTGTTGTATTTTTGATTACCAAGTTGAAAGTTGCATCCAAATAATGCTTAACATAAAATTTCTTTTCAACCTTGAAAGACAATCTTTTTTCAGTTACAATCTTCTTGCTGTCTTTGACGCTCTGCGCCCAAGAAGAGTTTGAAAAGCGTACTCTAAAACTTATGGGTAGTAGGTTTGACATTACCATAGTAGCTGATAACAAAGCCCTTGCAAACAAGTACATCGATCAAGCCGTTGAAGAAATAACCCGAATAGAACGGCTTATTTCTTCTTGGGATTCTGACTCACAAACCTCAGAAATTAATAGAAATGCGGGCATAAAACCTACTATTGTAGAAGCCGAGCTATTTGATCTTATTGAACGGGCCTTGCAACTATCTAAAATTACCCAAGGGGCTTTTGATATCACCTATGCCTCTTTAGATAAAGTCTGGCATTTTGATGGTTCAATGACCAAAAAGCCAACGGAAGAGTCTATAGCTAACTCCGTCTCAAAAGTAGGTTATCAAAAAGTGATTTTGAACAAGAACGATAGAAGTGTTTTTCTGCAACAAGAAGGTATGAAAATCGGTTTTGGGGCTATCGGTAAAGGCTATGCTGCTGATAAAGTTCGTAACCTCCTTAAATCCCATGGAGTTACCGCCGGAATTATTAATGCCTCCGGAGATTTGACCACTTGGGGTAAACAGCCTGATGGAACTGATTGGATTGTTGGTATTACTAACCCATTAAATCAAAATAAGGTGTTTTCCTGGTTTCCCATCGTAAATGCTGCGGTGGCCACCTCCGGAAATTATGAAAAGTTTGTAGAATTCGACGGAATTAAATACAGTCATATTATTGATCCAAGAACCGGCTATCCGGCAACGGGATTGGTAAGTGTAACTATTTTTGCTCAAAGTGCAGAACTTTGTGATGCTCTGGCAACATCGGTCTTTGTTAGTGGAGTAGTAACGGGATTAGATACCATTAATCAAATTAACGGAGTGGAATGCGTGCTGGTAGACAACCAGAATAAGATTCATACTTCAAAAAACATTGTACTTAATCAAACCCCTTCGCCATGAAAAAATTGACCTTAATACTACTTATCATCATATTTTGCCATTCTTGTGTGGCCGTAAAGGAATATGAAAAAGTATATCTTAACGACGAAGAAATGCTTCTGACAAACAAAAGTTTGGAACGCTTTGAAACCAACTTTCAAGTATACAGAGAGGCAGCATCAGGTGCCAATGGAGGTAAAACGGGTGGTGGATGCGGTTGCAATTAAATTTAAATATGAAAATAAAGCAACCGCTTATCGCTATCCTAATTCTCTTTATGGGTTGCTTCTCAGGAAATGCTCAGGAATATGTAAAAAAAGTACTGGAAAGCACGGAGGTAGAAATCCTATATAGCTACTATAATCAAGATGGAAACAATGCCGCAGTTACGGGAGGGGAAGGTACCGAAAGACTTACCGATATGACACCAACTTTGGTAGTAAACATTCCGTTGAACGACAATGATATCCTTACAATTGACGCCGGAATTTCTGCTTATACCTCTGCCTCATCAAGTAATGTTAATCCTTTTGATGGCAATAACAGGGCAAATCCATGGATAGAATCCTCAGGGGAATCCCGGAGTGATGTATTGTCTTATGTGAATCCTACTTTTTCTCATAGTTCTCAGGACCGTAACCACATTGTTAGTGTAAATGCCGCTGTTTCCTCGGAATACGAT
>JBGTEN010000339.1:0-60408 GCA_041747755.1 Arenibacter sp.
TAAAGTAAAATCTCTATCCATTCCCGGCTCAAAGGTAGACCCGGGGCTTTGAGTAGAATAATTTTGAAAATAATTTACTTGGAAGGTTTTGGCGGTGCCAACATCACCTCCGGTGAAGTTATAGACACCGCAACTCCACAAGCCCACTGAGATTAGGATTGCAAAACTATATTTTTTACTAATTTTTAGCATAGTGTATTCTTTCAAAAATCGGTAAGAAATGAACAAAAATCATGGAAAATCAAATAATTATTACAAATCGTACTGTTTTATTTTTCGATATAGAGTTCTTTCTGAAATACCTAATTCCTCTGCTGCTGCTTTTCGTTTTCCTCTGTTTCGATCAAGCGATTTTTTTATAAGCTCAATTTCCTTATCATGTAAAGATAAGGTTTCTTCCACTTGTATCTCCTCGGCAAAGTGATACTTGTCTTCGGTTGGCAATTTCAAAATATTTTTTTCTACGTGCGGCTCGGGCAATTGCAAAACCTTTAAAGAACCTTCATCTTCGTCCTCAAAATCTTCCTCATCGTCCCCGTAGATTTTTCGGATGAGTTTTTCATTTTCTACTTGTACCTTTTCAGAGTCATTGTTTTTTAGTAGCTCCAAGGTAAGTTTTTTAAGGTCATTTAAATCGCCTTTCATATCAAATAATACCTTGTAAAGAATTTCTCGTTCATTACTAAAATCTCCTTCTTTTTTTTCTTGTCCTATAATCGCAGGCAGGTTGGTATTATTATTGGGCAGATAGCTGTTTAGGGTGGTTATAGAAATAGCTCTTCCTTCCTCCAAAACAGAAATTTGCTCCGCTATGTTGCGCAGCTGGCGTATATTTCCCGGCCATCGATATTTCAAAAGTAGTTGAACAGCATCTTCCTCTAACCGGATAGTGGGCATTTTGTATTTTTGTCCAAAGTCTGCGGCAAACTTCCGGAAAAGTATGTGAATGTCTTCTTTTCTTTCCCGCAGTGGCGGAATGTTAATTTCTACAGTGCTTAATCTATAATAAAGATCTTCTCTGAATTTTTCTTTTTTAATAGCCTCTAACATATTTACGTTTGTTGCCGCAACGATTCTGACATTGGTTTTTTGAACCTGAGAGGATCCTACTTTAAGGAATTCACCATTTTCTAAAACTCGTAACAAACGCACCTGAGTGGTTAATGGCAATTCGCCTACTTCATCCAAAAAAATAGTGCCTCCATCTGCAACTTCGAAATAACCACTTCTGGTGGCAGTGGCACCTGTAAATGAACCTTTTTCATGACCAAACAATTCGCTGTCTATTGTTCCCTCCGGAATAGCACCACAGTTTACCGCAATATATTTGGCATGTTTTCTATGAGAAAGGGAATGAATTATTTTTGGAATGGCTTCTTTGCCAACACCGCTTTCTCCGGTTACCAGTACAGAAATATCTGTAGGGGCTACCTGCATTGCCTTTTCAATGGCACGGTTTAGTTTTGGATCATTTCCGATGATTTCAAATCGCTGCTTTAAAGATTGTATGGATTCCATTTTTAGTATGCTGATTCCTTTGCTTTTCTGTTCGAAGTTGTAAGATTTTTGTTTAGTTATTAGAACTGTATCCTACTGCAGTTCCAATTAAAGTAGCCGAGGTGCAATCATTAATTTTTACGTTTACAAAATCGCCTACTTTATAGTTTTCTTTTGGAAATACTACTACAATATTTTGTGAATTGCGACCCATCCACTGGACGGAGGATTTTTTAGATTCCCCTTCTATTAAAACTTCTTCTACCTTACCTAGGTGTTGTTGCGTTCTATACCTGCAATGTTCTCTCTGTAATGCTATTATTTCGGCTAATCTTCGTTGCTTTACTTCTTCCGGCACATCATCTTCTAGTTTTCTTGCAGCCATTGTTCCCGGACGTTCAGAATAGGCAAACATAAACCCATAATCATATTTCACATACTCCATTAGTGACAAGGTATCCAAATGATCCTCCTCTGTTTCTGTGGGAAAACCGGTAATCATATCTTGGGAAATCCCGCAATCCGGAATAATAGTTCTTATAGTATCTATTAATTGAAAATATTCCTCACGTGTATGTAATCGGTTCATGGCTTTAAGAATACGGTTACTACCACTTTGTACAGGAAGATGTATGTAGTTGCATATATTTTCATAACTAGCCATAGTCTCAATAACATCTATGGTTAAGTCTTGCGGGTTTGAGGTAGAAAATCGGATTCTCATTTTTGGCTGTGCTTCGGCGACCATAGCTAATAACTGCGAAAAGTTTACAGACATCGCTTTTTGCATCTCCGAGGCTTTCTCAAAATCCTTTTTTAAACCGCCTCCATACCAAAGGTAGCTATCTACATTCTGCCCTAATAAGGTAACTTCTTTAAATCCTTTGGTCCACAAATCATTAACTTCTTCCAAAATAGAATAGGGATCTCTACTACGTTCCCGGCCTCTTGTAAATGGTACTACACAAAAAGTACACATATTATCGCATCCTCTTGTAATTGAAACAAAGGCGGTTACTCCATTAGAATTTAATCTAACGGGCGCCACATCACCATAGGTTTCCTCTTTAGATAGAATTACATTAACGGCATTCCTACCTTCATCAATTTCTTGGATAAGATTGGGTAGATCTTTGTATGCATCCGGACCAACTATCATATCCACTATTTTTTCTTCTTCCAGCAGTTGACTTTTTAAGCGCTCTGCCATACACCCCAAAACACCAACTTTTAGATGGGGTCTCAATTTTTTAACGGCGTTGAATTTTTCCAAACGCTTGCGAACCGTAAGTTCTGCCTTTTCCCGAATAGAACAGGTATTAACCAATACCAAATCGGCATCTTCTAAGTTTTGAGTGGTGTTAAATCCTTCATTGGCCAAAATAGAAGCCACAATTTCACTGTCCGAAAAATTCATTTGGCACCCATAACTTTCAATATAAAGTTTACGAGTGTTCTTAGTATTATTTTCTATAGAAAGCGCGCTGCCTTGAACAGCTTCGTCTATAATTTTTTCCATCATTGCTTCTTAATATTTCCTCCCTAAAGAGGTTTGCAAAGATAGCATTTCTCAAGAAAAAGTGACAAATTGACAGTTAAATATTTATCAAGAATATACGCAACTTAAAATCAGTATTCGCATCTATCACCTAAACAACATCGCCAAAGCTATGAGAACTACTATTTTTATACTACTGACACTAATTTCTTTAGGATACATTTCCTGTGATGACAAAGAAGATAACGAGCAATATGCAACGTATGTGGTGGCTAAACCACTAAAAATGACTATCGCTGAATTTAAAAACAGTGTAAGTATTGTTTCTCCCTTACCTACAGATGAATCCGGTAAAATATATGCTTACAAAGATTATATTTTTGTAAACGATAAATATAAAGGTGTACATGTCATTGATAATAGTAACCCAGCTGCCCCAAACAAAATCTCCTTTATAAAAATTGCCGGGAATGTAGATATTTCTATAAAAGATGATTATCTCTACGCAGATAGTTTAACGGACCTTATGGTATTGGATATTTCCGACATCAATAACATAACCATAGTTAACCGGATGGAAAATGTACTCAATGACAATGTTGCTTTTCCAGTTGAGGCCGATTTTTTTGATTGGGAAAATATAGACTATGGAAAAGAAATTATTGTTGGCTGGGAGACGGTAACCGAAAGACGGCCTGTAGAGGAATACCAAAATCGGTTTGTTGGTATCGGAGGGGATTTCTTAGCCATGGCAGCATCAGAAAGTGCTTCTATTGGGCAAGGCGGATCATTAGCACGCTTTATCATAGTTAACAATTACCTCTATGCAGTAGACAACCATAGTATTAATATATTTAATATTCAGAACTTGGCTAACCCTGTAGATCTGGAAGATGTTTACGCAGGGTTTGATATTGAGACTATATTTAATCGAGGAAATCATTTGTTTTTAGGAAGCAGGAGCGGAATGTATATTTTTGATATAACCGCTCAAGAATCTCCTGCTTTTGTTTCAGAATTTCAACATGGTACCGCTTGCGACCCTGTTGTAGTAGACGGTGATTATGCTTATGTAACGCTGCGTGGGGGCGGATTTTGCGGCGCTACAGAAAGCGGACTCTTTATTGTAGATATTTCAGAAATCACCAACCCTACCTTAGTTAAGACATATCCAATGGATAGCCCTTATGGGTTAGGAATTAAAGATGAAAAACTTTTTATATGTGATGGTCCGTCCGGACTTAAAGTTTATGATAAGACAGACGTTGAGAATTTAATCTCTTTAAACCATTTTAAGGATATTACAACATTTGACGTAATTCCATTGAATGAAACGCTACTTATGGTAGGGGATGATATTCTTTACCAATACAGATATCTGAACAATACTATAGAATTGCTAAGTACTCTAATACTCAATTAGTCCTAGATTCAAAGCAAAGGCATTTGTAAATTCAAGTTTTTTTAATTGGTCTATGTAATACTCTTCAATTTTATATTTGAAACAATAAGTTTGCGAAAAGCACCCTAACTGAGAAGGGTGTTTTTTTTGCTTCAGAATGAGATAAATCGTAAAATAAAAAAATTGATATACTTTTGTCTCAGAAAAAATAATGAATGGCAAAGAATTTAGTTATCGTAGAGTCGCCCGCAAAAGCAAAAACAATTGAGAAATTTCTTGGAAAAGATTTTAAGGTAGAGTCCAGTTTTGGTCATATTGCAGATTTGCCTTCCAAGGAATTAGGTGTAGATGTTGCTAACGGCTTTAAACCTAAATATATAGTAGATAAGGACAAGCAAGCACTTGTAAAAAAGCTTAAGGATTTAGCAGCAAAGGCAGAAACCATTTGGTTGGCAAGTGATGAAGATCGGGAGGGTGAAGCCATTTCATGGCATTTAGCAGAAGAACTGCAACTAGATAAGAAAAAAACAAAAAGGATAGTATTTAATTCCATTACGAAATCGGCTATTCAGAAAGCGATTGAGAATCCTCGTGAAATAAATTATGATTTGGTGAATGCCCAACAAGCGAGAAGGGTTTTAGACCGGTTGGTGGGGTATGAACTTTCTCCGGTGCTCTGGAAAAAAATAAAGCCAGGGCTTTCTGCCGGCAGGGTTCAATCCGTTGCGGTGCGTTTAATTGTAGAGCGGGAACGTGAAATAGATGGCTTTACGCCAGAAGCTTCATTTAAAATTTCTGCCGAATTTAAAACAAAAGAAGGAAGTGTCTTTTTAGCAAGACTGAACAAGTCCTTTCCTAACAAAGAAGCAGCATCCGCTTTTTTGAAACAAAATATTGGAGCAACTTTTTCAGTTGGCGATTTAGATAAAAAGCCAGCAAAAAAGTCCCCTGCTGCACCCTTTACTACATCAACTTTGCAACAAGAAGCCTCAAGAAAATTATATTTTTCTGTTTCGAGGACTATGCAGGTAGCCCAGCGCTTGTATGAAGCGGGACTTATAACATACATGAGGACAGATAGTGTTAATCTCTCAAAAGAAGCTATTGATGCTGCCAAGGAGGCAATAACAAAAAATTATGGCAAGGAATATAGTACCGTCCGTAATTTTACAGGAAAATCGAAAGGGGCGCAAGAAGCCCACGAGGCCATTAGGCCGACAGAAATGCAACGGCAATCCCCTTCTCTGGAACGGGATCAATCCAAATTGTATGAGTTAATCTGGAAAAGAACACTTGCTTCCCAGATGAGTGATGCAGAATTGGAAAGAACCAATGTTAAGATTCAGTCAAATACGCACAATGGGGAATTTACGGCAAGCGGTGAGGTTATAAAGTTTGACGGCTTTCTTAAAGTGTACATGGAAGGAATGGATGAGGAAGATATTTCTGAAGAGCAGGAAGGTATGTTACCTGCTATGAAAGTGGGTGAGGCATTAGAGAATAAATTCATAACGGCAACAGAGCGTTTTTCAAGACCTCCGTATAGATATACTGAAGCTTCTTTGGTAAAAAAATTAGAGGAATTAGGTATTGGAAGACCCTCTACCTATGCTCCAACTATTTCTACCATTCAAAATAGAGGTTATGTGGAGAAAGGTACTATTGAGGGATTAGAAAGAAAGTATATTCAATATGTCTTACAAGCCGGCAAGTTGCAGGAAAAAAATCTTTCCGAAAATGTAGGTTCAGATAAAGGTAAATTGGTGCCAACGGATATTGGTATCATTGTGAACGACTTTTTGGTAAGTAATTTCTCCAATATTCTGGATTACCATTTTACGGCAAAAGTAGAAGAAGATTTTGATGAAATTGCAGCAGGTGAAGAAGATTGGCAAAAAGTAATGAAAACTTTTTATGAAGATTTTCATCCTAATGTGGTTGATGTTGAAGAAAACGCAGACAGGGCGAGCGGGGAACGTATATTGGGTAAAGACCCAAAGACAGGTAGGCAAGTTGCAGTAAGGTTAGGCAGATTTGGCCCAATGGTCCAAATAGGGATGGCTGAGGAAGATGAGAAACCCTTGTTTGCAAGTTTAATGCCGGACCAATCCTTAAATACAATTACATTTGAAGATGCCATGGAACTTTTTAAGCTTCCCAGGAAATTAGGAATTTATAAGGGAGAAGAAATAGAAAGCAACGTTGGGCGTTTTGGACCCTATGTAAAGTTTGGAAAAAAGTTTGTTTCTTTAGAGCAGGACGAAAGCGCTTTAGATATTACCTTAGAAAGAGCAATTGAACTTATTCAGGTAAAAGAAAAAACCGATGCACCAATTACAACTTTTGAAGGTAAGGACGTAACCAAAGGAGTAGGACGTTTTGGGGCTTTCATTAAATGGGACGGTATCTTTATTAATGTAAGTAAAAAATATGATTTTGATAATCTCTCTCAGGAAGATATTAAAGAATTAATAGAGACCAAAAAGCAAAAGGAGATTGATAAAGTAGTTCAAGAATGGCCTGATGAAGCTATAAGAATTGAGAAAGCAAGATGGGGTAGACATACAATTATTAAGGGGAAATTGAAAATAGAACTTTCAAAAGAAGTGGATGCAGCACAAATATCCTTATCCGATGTAAAAGCACTTATTGAAAAAAGAACACCTAAGAAAAAAGCCAACGTCAAATCTAAGATTAAAAAGTAACCATGGTATTTGATTTTTTAGTTCCGGTAGAGGATAGAGTCTTAGCACATTGCGAACTGCTTCCGCCACAGGCACTAGGAAAACATATACATATGCACACTGCACGGAAAGGACTTCCGGTTCTGGCACATGCTACTGTTGCCATTTTTGGGGTACACGAATCCCGAAATGCCTTTGAGAAAAAACCGGAGCGATTGGATATTTCAAAAATAAGACTTCAGTTATATAAGTTAATGCTTGGAAACTGGAATTCTACCATTGTGGATTTGGGAGACGTGGAGGAAGGGCATACTGCTCAGGACACCTATTTTGTGGTACAGGAAATAGTTTCCATTTTACTGGAAGAAAAAGTAATACCCATTATTATTGGGGCTACCCAAGATCTTACCTATGCAACATACCGGGCTTTTGACGCCTTCAGCAATATGGTAAATTTAGTATCCATAGACAGTAGATTTGATTTTGGTGCAGATGAAGAACTTATTTCTTCCAATAGTTACATGAGTAAGATTATTACCGATAAACCCAATAATCTTTTTAATTTTTCAAACATAGGATACCAAAGTTATTTTAATGCTCAGGAAGAAATTGATTTAATGCAGCGTCTTTTTTTTGATGCTTATCGTTTGGGCGAAATAGCGGCAGATATTACACTGGTAGAACCCGTTTTGCGAAATGCCCATATTGTAAGCTTGGATGCCCGTGCTATACGTGCAAGCGAAATAGGAATGTCCGATAATTTTTCCCCCAACGGATTTACGGGTAGGGAGATCTGTGCCATTGCCAGATATGCGGGTTTGAGTGATACGGTGTCAGTATTTGGAATATACGAGAGTGAGAATACTACACAATCTTTTCAGCTCATCGCGCAGATCATATGGTATTTTATGGAAGGTATTACCTTTCGCAAAAAAGAAATACCCCATATTGACAATACTGACTTCATTAAATATACCGTTCCTACAGACCTAGAAGTTCTTATATTTTTTAAAAGCAACCATAGTAATAGGTGGTGGGTAGAAGTTCCATCAATTTTATCTGCAAATACTAAAATAAAATCACCTGCGTTATTACCATGCACTGAAAAGGATTATTTAGATGCTTGTAATCAGAATATTCCGGAGCGGTGGTTTAAGGCCTATAAGAAAGGTTTTAATTAATCAAAATAATTTAACAGGTTATTATAATTAGTACAATAATTTATTCAAAAAGCAGTTTTAGAGAATAATCATTGTATTGCACTTATAATCTAAATCGAAATTTAACCTAAAGTATGAAGAAGCTATTGTTATTATCTATAGCGTTTGTTTTTTTACTCACAAGTTGTGGGTCCAAAACAAAAGGAGAGTTGGTCGGAGTCCAGGGAAAGAAGTGGTATCCGGAGAAACCCTACGGAATGGAATTAATCCCAAGGGGTTCGTTTATCATGGGTAAAAGTGAAGAAGATCAAGCCCAACTTCTCAATGCGCCAACCAAAACAGTAACTGTTCGTTCGTTTTACATGGACGATACTGAAATTACGAACAGCGAATATCGCCAGTTTGTGGAATGGGTAAAAGACTCCATTGCACGTACCCAATTAGCTGTCCTTGCCGATGAGTTGGGATTAGGTCCAGAGGATGGAGGAATTGGAGACTATGCCTTTAAAGATGCCGATACCACAAAAGCTTCTGTTTATGATAAATATATGTTAGATCGTTATTCCGGCATGGGTGAAACAGGATATGAGGGCAGGGCATTGAATAAGAAAATAAATTTAATTTGGAATACCTCCAAATATCCGGATGAATATTATGCTGAGGTCATGGACTCCTTATATATTCCCGAGGAAGAGTCGTATAACGGACAAAGAACAATTGATGTTACCAAGTTAAAATATAAGTACACCTGGATGGATATTGAAGCTGCGGCACGTTCCAAAACGGGAAGAAGAAAAGATTTTATAAAACAGGAGGAACTAGAGATTTACCCGGATACTACGGTTTGGATTCGCGATTTTGAATATTCCTACAACGAACCAATGCATAATGATTATTTTTGGCATGAAGCGTATGGAGATTACCCTGTAGTGGGTGTAAATTGGCAACAGGCCAAAGCGTTCTGCAACTGGAGAACTAAGTTTAAGAATGATGATCAGAAAAGTCGTGGAAGACAATTTGTAAATCAGTTTAGATTACCAACAGAGGCCGAATGGGAATATGCCGCTAGGGGGGGTATAGAAAGCGGTACGTACCCATGGGGTGGCCCATATGTAATTAGCGACACAGGTTGCTTTATGGCCAACTTTAAACCTCAGAGGGGGGACTATGCTGCAGACTCAGCACTGTACACGGTAGAGGCAAAATCTTATGAGCCAAATGACTATAACTTGTACAACATGGCCGGAAACGTTTCGGAATGGACAAACTCTAGCTATGACCCGGCTTCTTATGACTATGTATCTACTATGAACCCTAATGGAGGGTCCTCAGAGAACGCAAGAAAAGTTATTCGTGGCGGTTCATGGAAAGATGTTGCTTACTTCCTACAGGTAAGCACCAGAGATTATGAATACAAAGATTCTGCAAGAAGTTATATAGGTTTTAGAACCGTTCAAGATTATATGGGCGAGGAAGATTCTCAAAGAAACAACAGAGTAGGAAGATAATTTATAAATAAACCCAAATAAAAATCAAATTTTAAACCAAATCTTTATTAATCAAATTGTAATTAAATTAAATCTAAAATTATGGCACAGTCAAAATCAACAAAAAAATTATTTAATATGGCCTATGGCCTAGGTGCATCTGTAGTAATTATTGGTGCGTTATTCAAAATTCTTCACTGGGAATTTGGACCCCTTACAGGTGGACTTTTATTAGCAGTAGGTCTTATTACAGAGGCACTTATTTTTGCTATCAGTGCTTTTGAGCCTGTAGATGATGAATACGACTGGTCTTTGGTATATCCCGAATTAGCAGGAGCAGAAACTTCAGGTAGAAAAAATGAAGTAGCTGAGGCTAAAGAAGCTGAAGGATTGTTATCTAGAAAATTAGACGAGTTATTAAAAGATGCCAATATAGATGCTGAATTATTTAGCAGCTTAGGAAGCAGTATTCGTAATTTTGAAGGTGCTGCAAAAGGTATCGCACCAACAGCAGACGCTATACAACATACTAAAAAATATTCTGAAGAATTGTCCCACGCTGCAGCTCAGATGGAATCTTTAAACAGTCTTTACAAAGTACAGTTAGAAAGCGCAAGCAGACAAGCTTCTATTAATGAAGAAGTAGTTCAGAATGCAGGAGCCCTTAAAAATCAAATGGCATCTTTGGCAACCAATTTATCTTCCTTAAATGGAGTTTACGGTGGTATGTTATCTGCAATGGGCAGAAATTAATTAGAAAACTAATTATTCCAACCCAAATCAAATTAAAAATTAATTATATCTAATTAAATAACATGGCATCAGGAAAGGCAACACCACGTCAGAAAATGATCAACTTAATGTATTTGATCTTTATCGCAATGTTGGCGTTAAACATGAGTAAAGAGGTATTGGCAGCATTCGGAATTATGAATGAAAAGCTAGAGACCTCCAACATTAAAACAACGGAAAGTAACAACGACTTCTTGGCAAACCTCGAGACAAAAGCATCAGAGGACGAACAGAAGTACGGTAACTTGTATCAAAATGCGCAAAAAATTAAGAGTTTATCTCAAGAATATTTTGATTATTTAGAAGGTCTTAAAAAGGAAATGACAGCAAAACTTGAAGATCCTAAGGATTACGCCAGAATGGACAATTCAGATTATTTAGATCAGAAGTTTTTTCAGGGAGATAATTTATCCGAAGGCGGAAAAGAGTTCATGAAAAAAATCACAGATTACAGAACTCAAGTAGCTGCAATAGTTCCAGCAGGACTGACAGAATCGGTTAATACTCGTTTCCAAACTGGAGATGCTAAAGACGGCAAGGTTCTTAAAAGAGATAAAACAAGACAAGATTGGATTAACTACCATTATGAAGGTTATCCTTTAATCGCTTCCATAGCAAAGATAACTTCGCTTCAGGCAGATGTAAAAGCTACAGAGGAATCGGCTTTAAAAGCAATGTTAGAAGGAGAGTTAACAAGTCAAGTTTCCTTAAAAAACTTTGCAACATCTTTGCAAGCCTCAAAGTCAGCTTTTTACAATGGTGAAAAGTACGATGGAAAGATTATTATTAGTAAAACAGATAATTCTTCAACTCCTGTTAAGGCTGAATTAACCTTAGATGGTAGAAAACTATCTGAAGGTACAGATTACAGACTAGAAGCAGGTGGTGTACAATTGTTGATTGGTGCAGGTAATCCCGGTGACCATGAAATAGCAGGAACCATGTATTTTATGCAAGATGGTGTGGAGATACCAGTGGCAGTTAAAAATGCTTTTGCAACTATTTCCAAGCCTAACGCTGCTGTTATTGCTGCGGACAAAATGAATGTGGTGTATCGCGGAGTGTCCAATCCTATGACTATATCTATACCTGGGATTCCGGATAACAACGTAAATGCCACTGCATCTGGTTTATCTAAGCAAACTGGAAGTAGGTATACTATGAATCCTGGTACCGGTAGAACAGTAGCAATAACTGCTACTGGGAAATTACCTGATGGTCAAACCATTAGAACAACTTCAGAATTTAGGATTAAGGATATTCCAAGACCAGAAGGCTCAATTAGAGGTGAAAGTGGTAGTGTAAAAATGCCAAGAAACAATTTGGAAATTGCTACTGTTGGTGCCTTGTTAGAAGACTTTGACTTTGACTTAAACCTATCTGTTAGTGGATTTAAGTTTAAAGTTCCGGGTCAACCTACCGTTAGTGTTAATGGAAATAAATTAAATGAGCAAGCCAAATCGGCACTAAGAAGAGCAGGTCGTGGTGATGCTGTACAAATATTTGATATTGAAGCTTACATTACCAACAACCAAGGGTATAAACTTAAAAAAGTTTCGCCTGTTGTGGTAGAGATTACGAACTAGTAAATTTTAAACAATGAATTGGAAAAATGTTTTAGTATTGGGAGCTGTAACACTGTTACCTCTATCTTTATTGGCACAGGCAAATATTTTAAATGCCAAAAAGCCTGAACAGATTGGGGTTAAAACAGAGGCACAAAAGCAAATGGATAATGACGCTCCTTTGGCTTATGGGTATGTAGACGATAGAGACATCCTTTGGTCTAAAACCATCTGGGAGACCATAGACTTAAATGAGCGCGTTAACTTTCCGCTTTACTATCCTGTAGATACAGTGGATATAGGTTCTGATAGAAGGTCTTTGTATGACGTTTTGATGAAAAACCTTAAAAATGGAAATCTGAAAGATGTATATGCGGATTCTTATTTTACTGAAAAAAGAAATTTCAGTGATTTACAAGCCACGTTGCAAAAAACGGATACTACAGATTTTGGTTATGAACAATACAATGCCGGAGAACAAATCTCGGCAGAGTACATTAATCGGAGAGACCTTACAGCAGCAGATATTCAAGAATATTTAATTAAAGGAATCTGGTACTTTGATAAGCGTCAGGGCGAGCTTAAATACAGATTGTTGGGTATAGCCCCTGTAGCTCCCGATGTTAACTTTATTGATAATGATGCCATGTCCATGGAGGATGCTAAAGTTGCGCTTTTCTGGGTTTGGTATCCTGATGCCAGAGAATTTCTGCATAAAGCAAAAGTTTTTAATCAACGCAACTCAGCGCAACCTATTTCTTTTGACATGTTATTAAATGCCAGAAGATTCAATGCCAACATTTACAAAGAAGACAATGTTCATGGCGACAGGGAGATTAAGAAGTATATTGCAGACAACTCACTCTTCCAGTTATTGGAATCCAAACGAATCCAAGAAGTAATTCGTGATAGGGAGCAAGATATGTGGGCTTATTAGTAGTAGATTTTATTCCAATTCAAAAATATTTAAAAGCCGTGCATTATGCACGGCTTTTTTTTAAAATAATGCCCCGATTGACTTATTTCATAAGCACTTAGCTTACAAAATTCTTATTACCTACTTTTGTGAAATGATAGATTATTTAGTGGTTGGTCTTGGTTTGGCAGGGATTTCCTTCTGCGAAGTTTTAAATGAAAACCACAAGACATTTAGGGTAATTAGTGACGATTCGCAGACCTCCTCCACGGTAGCAGGAGGACTATATAATCCTGTAATTTTAAAACGATTTACCGCATCCTGGGAAGCCCAGAAACAGCTTCAAGTGGCGTTGCCCTTCTATAGTAGATTGGAAGAGAAATTGCAAACCAAACTAGACCATAAAATTCCGGTTTTGAGACGTTTTGCCTCAATTGAAGAGCAAAACTTGTGGTTTGAGGCTTCAGAGAAAATTGGGTTAAAGGATTTTTTGGGAACAAAAATTCTAAAAAACACCAACCCTTCTCTGGATGCTCCTTTTGGGTATGGTGAAGTACTAAATGCTGGAAGAATAGATACAAAAAAGTTACTTTCGGTTTATAGAAAATATTTGTCAGATCAATCCGTACTACTACAAGAAGCTTTCGATTACAAAGCCCTTGAAGTATTTCAAAACCATGTTAAATACAAAGGGATTAAGACAAGATACATTGTGTTTGCAACGGGCTTTGGATTAAAAGACAATCCCTACTTTAACTATTTGCCTCTAAACGGAACCAAAGGAGAATTGCTAACCATTAACGCACCAAATCTAAAGGAAGAGTCCGTTATAAAGTCCTCTGTTTTTATCATACCTATGGGAGAGGATTTATACAGAATTGGAGCAACATATAATTGGAAGGACAAAACGAATCTACCCACAACTCATGGTAAACAAGAGCTGTTAGTAAAACTAGATTTGTTTTTAAAATGTGATTATGAAGTAGTAGATCATGTTGCCGGAATACGGCCTACAGTAGCCGATAGAAGACCATTGGTAGGACAGCATCCAAAACATCAAAATTTATCTGTACTAAACGGCTTTGGCTCTCGTGGAGTCATGATAGCTCCATATGCTTCGAGGCAGCTTTACAATATGATTGAAAGCAGAACGCCTTTACATCCTGAGATGAATATTGCGAGATTCAACAAAAAGTTATTATCAAGCTAGACTTTTGCTTTGGAGTCGTAATGAATAAAGAAATTAATCCAAATATTCCGGGATAGTCGTATAATAATAGGCATAAATACAATTAGCGTACCGGTAATGGCTATAAAGGTGTTAACGAGGGTAGTTTTTAAAATTAAAAAGGCAATAACAAAAGCTGCCACCGCAAATGCAATTCCTACACCATAACTAACGTACATAGCACCATAGAAAAAGGAAGGCTCTATTTTGTATTTAGTGTTACAATGCGAACAACGCTCATGCATTTTAAATATTTTAAACAAATGATATGGATTTTTATCCAAATACATACTTTCTTCATGGCATTTTGGACAACTTCCTGTTAAAATACCGTAGACTTTGCTTCCTTTTTTTAACATTTGCAAAAAATTTGTACAAAAGTACCGGTTTACCATCACATTTAATGTAACAATAATCACAAAGCATGCTTAATATCCATAATCTGTCTGTTTCTTTTGGGGGTGAATATTTATTTGAGGAAATAGCATTCCGACTTAATGCGGGTGATAGAGTGGGGCTCATCGGAAAAAACGGAGCCGGGAAATCCACGTTATTAAAGCTTTTATCTAAAGATGTGGCTCCGGATTCCGGAGCAATTGCCTCGGATAAAGATATCAAGATTGGATTCTTAAGACAAGATATTGATTTTGAACTGGGAAGAACCGTTTTGGAAGAGGCCTACCAAGCCTTTGAAGAGCTAAAAGGGCTGGAGGTTAAGCTTGATAAAATTAATGAACAACTGGCTACTCGGACAGATTATGAGAGCGATGCTTATTCCCAGTTGATTGTAGATATGAATGAAATATCCCACCACTATGAAATTTTGGGGGGTTACAATTACCAGGGAGAAACTGAGAAGATTTTACTTGGACTGGGTTTTAAGCGAGAAGATTTTAATAAGAAGACTGAAACCTTTTCGGGCGGTTGGCGCATGCGTATTGAACTGGCAAAATTATTACTCCAGAGTAATGATGTGCTTCTGTTAGATGAGCCCACCAACCACTTGGATATAGAATCAATCATTTGGCTTGAGCAGTTCCTTAGAAGTTACGCAGGCGCCGTTGTGATTGTTTCTCATGATAAGATGTTCTTAGATAATGTAACCAATAGAACCATAGAAATATCCCTTGGCAGAATCTACGACTACAGAAAGCCCTATACAGAGTATCTTGTATTAAGAAATGAAATAAGACAACAGCAGCTTAATGCTCAGAAAAATCAAGAGAAAGAAATACAGCAGGCAGAACGTCTGATAGATAAGTTTAGAGCAAAGTCTACTAAAGCTTCTATGGCTCAGTCCTTAATAAAGAAATTAGACAAAATAGAGCGAATTGAGGTAGATGAAGAAGATAATAGCGTAATGAAACTCCGCTTTCCCGTCTCTATTACTCCGGGCAAGGTTATTGCAGAAATAGAGAATCTCTCTAAAAATTATGGAGATAATAAGGTTCTGGAGAACATTAGCATTCTTTTAGAGCGCGACAGTAAAACGGCATTTGTAGGCCAGAACGGGCAGGGAAAATCTACGCTCGCCAAAATTATTGTAAATGAGCTTAGCTATGACGGACATTTAAAGTTGGGTCATAATGTTCAGATTGGGTATTTTGCCCAGAATCAGGCAGAGTATTTAGACGGAGAGAAAACCATCTTGGATACTATGATAGATGCCGCAAATGAAAGTAATCGCAGTAAGGTTCGGGACATTTTGGGTTCTTTCCTTTTTAGAGGGGATGATGTAGATAAATATGTTAAAGTGCTTTCCGGAGGAGAACGCAACCGTTTAGCTTTGGCTAAAATGCTGTTGCAACCCTTTAATGTTTTGGTAATGGATGAGCCAACAAACCACTTGGATATTAAATCAAAAAATGTACTTAAACAAGCTTTACAAAGTTTTGGGGGCACTTTAATTTTAGTTTCACATGACAGGGATTTTTTACAAGGACTAACCAATAAGGTGTACGAGTTTAAAGACAGGAAATTAAAGGAATACTTGGGGGATATCAATTTTTACCTGGAACAAAGAAAAGTAGAAGACTTCCGGGCAATTGAGAAGAAAGAAAAGACCTTTCAAAGTAAAGACAAAAGACAAGGCAAAGAGTTCAATGGAGAGGAACAAAAAAAGGTGAAAACGCTAAAAAACCAATTAAGTGCAGTAGAAAATAATATTGCACTATTAGAGAAAGAAATAGCGCTTATTGACTGTGAACTTCAATTACAGTATGATAAGACTATTGAAAAACCCAATTTTTTTGAAAGCTATCAAAAAAAGAAAAAGGACTTGGAAAAACTCATGAAAAATTGGGAACAAATCACCATAGAGCTGGAAGAATCCATGGTTCAGGAATAATCTCCCGAAGCGTTGCAACAAATCAAACCACAACTTTATATTCTTTTACAACAAAATTAAGCAGTTCACCGAAATTTGTTGCACGTTAACTTGTAATGTAAGTAATTTGTAGGGTAATTCTTATTTATTATTACGATTAAGTTTGCTTAAAAAATGTTTTAATTGTACAATGTATGAAAAATATACTTTATATTTCATTGTTTTTGTTAACTACAACTTCATTTGTTTTTGCTGACGTTCCCAAAAAGGAAAAGAAAGCCCTTATAGATTTATACAGGAGTACTAATGGAACTGAATGGACCAAGAAATGGGATTTAAATGCACCGGTATCTAAATGGCATGGAATAAAAGTGGTAAACAATCATGTAGTTGGGGTAAACTTATTTAAAAATAATCTTTCCGGAACTCTTCCTAAAAGCATAGAAAAATTAGAATACCTAACACATCTTAATTTAGCATTTAATGCCATAAGAGGGCAAATTCCGGAGAAAATAACAGAACTGGAATCCATAAAGGTCATTAAACTTGAAATGAACAGGCTACAGGGATCATTACCTCTGGGGATGGGAGATATGGTCACATTAGAAGAATTTACAGTTTTTAATAATTTTCTGTCAGGGAGTATTCCGGAAAACATTGGGAAACTCACAAATTTGAAGGTTTTGAATCTGTCAAGTAACAATTTTCAAGGACAAATACCTCATTCTTTAGGAAACTTATCTAAGTTGGAAACTCTTGGCCTTTTTGAAAATACTCTGGAAGGAAGTATCCCGTCAGAACTTGGGAAATTAATTAAACTAAAAGAATTAGTGCTTGCAAACAATCAATTGAGGGGTGAAATTCCCACAGAGTTTAGTCAATTAGCCAGTTTAAAAGTCTTTCAAATACAAAACAATAAATTTGATTCCTTTAAAAATCTAGAAAGTTTGGATTCTCGACAGTTTTTAGTTTTCGATTATGACAAGGAGAAAACTAATTTGGATTTTAAGGATGTCGATCTTAATAAAACTCGTATGGCAGACACAAAGTTTGAGGATGTCGATAATGAGTAGATTTTTCTTTAGTTAGTTTGGTTAGAAAGGGTGCATTAGCACCCTTTTTTTGTGATCAAAATACTTTTACCTTTGGCAAATTAGATCGAACCCACTTTAAATAGTTAATTTTAAACAATTATGTTCGAACATTTTTTTCAATGTCCTTATTGTTGGGAAGAGATTTCCATGCTATTGGATATCTCCATTGCCAAACAAACCTATGTAGAAGATTGTGAAGTTTGTTGTAATCCAATAGAGGTTTCTCCGGTTTTTGAAGATGGTGACTTGGTCTCTTTTGAAGCATATGATATAGAACAATAAGGCATAATTTTCAGTGCTAGTTTTATTATTTTTATGTGTTAGGGCTAAAGAAGTTCTACTTTGTTCTGTTAAAACAATCTTTTTTTATGATTCGACATACTGTAGTTTTTAAATTAAAATATCCCAAAGGATCTCCGGAGGAAATGTCGTTTTTGCGTGCAGCTGCTGACTTGGCAAGAATACCTGGCATTCAAAATTTTGAAACATTGCTTCAAACCAGCCCTAAAACAGATTTTGATTATGGAATATCCATGGAATTCGCAACTAAAGAATTGTACCAGGCTTATAATATACACCCGGATCACAAGCATTTTGTCGAGACTTATTGGACTGCTTATGTAGCCAATTTTCTGGAAATAGATTACGAACCACTGTTGTAAATTATGATTCCAAAACCTAGGTAAATGGGTTTATGGACAATAAAATACTAAACACCAAAGCTAGCGCGTGTTTAGTTTCATCAAGAAATTATGGTCTAACTGTAAGTGCCTCAAACTTTAGGTGAGGTTGCGCAGGAAGCTTATTACTTAAGAAAAGATAGGCATCCGGGTAGTGATGCCGAAACAAATTCTCTCTTTCCAGTGGAAATTGGCCAAAGTAATCCTCATCCCCAAGTAGAATAATAGTATGTCCGGTTCTAACGTAGTTATTACTTTGGAAATATGTAGGCGGTTCAAAATTTTCAATATTCTTTTTTACATAATCTGAGATCATATCTCCCAAATATTTTTGATATTTTCTTTGCGTTTTTTTTGAAGCCTTATCCATTCTATTGTACATATGACTTAAAACAATATTCTTAGGAAACTTTTGTTTTTTAATCATCCCTTTAGCAAATCGGAATGGATTTACTTCAGTAAAGTCGTCCGTGGTCTGCACGCTAAAGGGTAATTCCGGAACCCAATCACTGGGACTTACCACGTTATAGGCCCAACCTTCTTGAGTCTTAGCCTCATACTCATAAGCAAAATATAAGTTCCCGGGCTTGGGACCGGCACTGGAGTATGTTTTAAACTTAATATCTGAGGGTAATTTTCCCTGCCTTTGTAGACTGTATAAATGAGCGGTAATTAAAAAGGCTATCGCCCCACCTTGGCTATGACCTATTACAAAAAAATCCTTTATACCAGCCCTATAAGAAGATTCAATTTTGGGGATGATGGTTTTGCTTAAAAAAGCTGTAGATAGCAACCAGCCCACATGAACTGCAGCATTCGGATTTTGTGCAAGTTCATAGGTAAAGGTATCATTGGAGGCCAGTTTAAGCTCACCTTTAGCCGGAACCATTGCAGCATAAAAATTAGCTAACCAACTTAATGTATTTTCGGTAGTACCTCTTATACTTATAGCTGCAATGCTATCTGGACTCACCCAGAGTTCCCATGCATTCTCCAGCCCTACAATTGGAGATCTATATTCTAAGGTAAAGTGTTCCGGATAGGGAACGTCTTTAAAATGTTCAGGGTTGGTATGCTTTGCTGTTAACTTAAGTAATTCTATATACTCCTCTTTATCAAAACCTGATTGAAATTGTTGTGCATTACCGGTAGATACTAGAAAGAATATAATGGGTAAAAACAAAAATAGCCTATTAATCATTTAATTTCTTTTGTCATTTATCTGATAACTTTGGCCCAATCGTTAAAAAAAATCACTTAAAGGTATAAATTTCAGCAATTTGTCTTGTTTCCAACAAGTATCTGCAATAAAACAGACATAGCCGTTATTAATTACGATTATTTACTCAAATTGGACCATAAGCAATTCATTTTTTAGGTAAAAAAAATGAATAACATCAATACTAGGGGATGCAAAACTATTGAAAATGAATGTGTCTGGGTGTTAAAGGAGTACTAATTGTTGAGAAGTGGAATAGTTGATATTTTAATTTCATTAATTCCTCTCAACATAAATCTATTTTGTTGGGACTTTCAGCTGCCTAATTAAAGATTTTATAATAAATTCTTACATTACAATCGGCATTCATATCATTTAGGATTGATCACTTTAGAAAAGTAAATAAAAAAAACCTTCCAGCTGTCTGAAAGGTTTTAGTAGCGGGAACTGGACTCGAACCAGTGACCTTCGGGTTATGAGCTTGAAACTTTACACCATCAAAATCACACAAAACCCTTTATAATCAATTGTTTAAGAGTTATTTAATATTTTTTGAACTTGATTGAAATCAATTAAAATTCAAATATTCTGTACTTATTCTGTACTAGTTTTTAGTATCTTTACAAGCAACTTTTGAAGAAACTAATTATGGCAAGCATCAAAATTGTTTTACGTAAAAATATGATTAAAAAGGATGGTACTATTCCTTTGGCACTGCGAATTAGTGAAAACTATAAAACTAATTACAATTGGCTTGGTCAATATGTTTTTGAAAAAGATTGGGACAAAGTTGCTGGAAAAGCGAAGAGAACCCATCCAAATCATAAAAAGCTAAACAACTTTTTGATGAAGAAATTGATTGAGGCGAATGATCTTTACTATGATTCTAAAGATGAAAGCATTACACCAAAACAAGCTAAACAAAAATTGAAAGGCCCAGGTGGTTCCAAATCATTTTTTAATATGGCTGCTGAACGAATAAAAAGTAAATATGATCGTGGAACTTTTTCCGTTGCCAAATCAGAGCTTTCCATCCTCTATAATATAGAAGAGTTCCTTAAATTAAAATGCACTTCTCCCAAGAATGATGTAATTCAAGCTATAAAACAAAGAAGAAAAGATAGAGTTAGCAAAGCGCGCAGATCTCAGTACTCTTTTATTGATAGCATAAATCATTATAAGACGAATCAATCTTTGAAATTTAGGGATATTGATCAGGCATTTATTGAGCGGTATAAGACTTTTTGTTCTACCTACCTTAATCAAAAACCACGTACAATTGCAAACCAACTAATTTTTATAAGAACACTTTTTAATGTTGCTATCAAAGATGGTGTTGTAGCTTCAAAATTTTATCCTTTTGCGGGAGAAAGGGAAAGAATACGAATTAATTCAGGTAATAAAATTGGACTGACATCCGAGGAGGTTGAAAAAATTGAATCTCTGAAGTTTGAACCTCAAACATCAATCTGGCATACACACAATATCTGGTTGATTGCCTTTTACTTTGCTGGAATACGTATCTCAGATGTTGTCAAATTAAGATGGTCAGATTTTAAGGACAATCGCCTTTATTATGTTATGAATAAAAATGAAAAACCCTTAAGTTTAAAAGTTCCTGAGAAAGCCAATATCATTTTAAATTTCTACAAAAAGAGCCAAAAACAAAACAACGGATATATATTTCCTTTTCTAAAGGATTCGAACAATAAAAATGCTGAGGATATTTTTATAAAAACTAGAAATGCAACAAAACTATTTAATAAATACTTGAAACGAATTGCCAGCTTAGGTGAAATTGATAAGAATTTATCCAATCACATTGCCCGCCACAGTTTCGGGAATATAGCCGGAGATAAAATACACCCGTTAATGTTACAAAAATTGTATCGGCATAGTGATTTAAAAACGACTCTCAATTATCAAGCGAACTTCATACATAAAGATGCTGATGATGCTTTGGATAGCGTTATTAATTTTTAGGTCAAGCAACTTTTTCTATAATTTCACTTTAATCCTCATTAGCAATAAACTCTTGCAATGTCTTTACCATTTGTCTACTACCGCAAAAGAAGGCTTCCCGTTGATGTAGTGTGCTTGGTTGAATGTCAAGAATTCTTTTTGAACCCGTTGTAGCTATACCATTGGCCTGTTCGGCAAGAAAAGCTAATGGATTACATTCATATGTTAACCGTAATTTGCCTGCTTGTCTTGGCCCGATTCTGGGGTACATGTATATTCCTCCCTTAATCAGGTTCCTATGGAAATCGGAAACTAAGGAACCTATGTATCGTGAAGAGTAAGGCCTATCCCCATCTTCCATTTGACAAAATTTTATGTATTTTTTCACCCCGTTAGAAAAATGCACATAGTTCCCTTCATTTACAGAGTAAATTTTACCTATTTCAGGGAACTGCATGTTAGGATGTGAAAGGTAGAAAGTTCCTAGAGCCTGATTCAAGGTGAATCCATTTACACCTCTTCCAGTTGTATAAACCAACATAGTAGAGGTACCGTACATTATATAGCCCGATGCCACTTGGGCACTTCCAGGCTGTAGAAAGTCCTTCATTTCAACCGGTTTCCCAACAGCTGATATTCGTCGATAAATGGAAAATATAGAACCTACAGAGACGTTTACATCAATGTTAGAGGACCCATCCAATGGATCAATAAGTACTACATATCTATTGTTATTTAAGCCATCCTGACTATTTACAGCAATAAAATATTCCTCTTCTTCCGAAGCAATTCCACATACAATACCTCGTTGAATCAAGGTGTGGATAAATGTGGTATTAGCATATACATCTAATTTTTGTTGATCTTCACCTTGAATATTAGTACTGCCAGAATTACCCAAAATATCTATTAATCCGGCTTTATTTACTTCGTGATTTGTTATTTTTGCCGCAAGACGTATCGCATGTATTAACTTTGAGAGTTCACCAGTAGAATAAGGAAAGTCGGATTGGTTTTCAAAAACAAATTCCCCAAGGGTCTTTTTTTGGTTGTTCATTTAAACTGCTATTAATTTACATTCTGGTTAATTCTATAAAACGTACTAATCTATTCTATCAGACCTATTTCCTCAATTTTTTAATTGGATTTCATCCATTGGAGGACATACCCTGGTTACTTTCAATCGCTAGTAACATTGTTTCTCAAACAAACCACTTCTTACTCTTAGACGGTTCAAAATTAGGATTTCAAAACTTAAGAAAAAACCATTTAAGAATTAAATACCTCGGAAAATCGTTTAAATAAACTTAACAGAATTGGACCATATTCAGCTGTAGTACATATTTATAAGTAAAGTGGAAAACTCACCCCATCAACCTTACCTAACAGAGAGGCTAAATATTTATTAATTGCTTAAAAATAAACTGAGCCAAATAGCAGATTGTTCAGGCTATACTTGTTTAATTGGACTCAGAATTGGAATATTGGAAAGCATTGTATGTACTTTTAAAAATTGATATGCCGTTCCACCCAAAAATAATATATGCGCATAGACCTTTGGGACATCTGTTAATTGGAAAAGTTGAGATCCTCAAAGGGTTTTACAGGGGTATACACTATCGACCCAAATAGATCAAACTAACTCTATAAAGCACTCCATCGATAAGACTTCTTTCACTAATCATGGTATTGTTAACCTTTATTCATTCGCTAATTCTCTGATAAACACAACTAAGATTAAAAAAAGTAATCTTCTAGAATCATGTAATCCATTTTATTAATTGTGTAAATACTTACGCCGTTTTATTGCTCACTTTTGTTTTGGACTGCAATCGAGGCAGGGAGCAAAATTTGGATGAATCGCCAAAATATCTAGTATAGAAACTGAGCATATATCTAATACCAAAGGAATTATAAAAAGATTTGTATCCGATGTAGTCTGAATTTTAATTCTTGTACAATATGGACACTGAACAACTTATAACTTTATTCAAGCAAAAAGACATTACTGCTTTTGAAAAACTATAAGATCTCTACTCGGTAAATATTTGTGGTGTAATTCATTCCATTGTAAAAAATCCGAAATTGGCTCAGGAAGTAACCAATGATGTTTTTGTAAAAATTTGGAACAATTCTGAAACATATGATGAATCAAAAGGTCGTTTTTTCACATGGGTTTTAAATATAGCGAGAAATGCCGCTATAGATGTTTTGCGATCGAAATCATTTAAACAAGATAAACTTACGCTATCATTTGATAGTGCCATTTATGATTTCTTAAGTCAAAAGGAGGAAGTGGTTGTAATTGACGATTAGCTAATTCTTAAGTTAACAACTTTACTGAATTTTGAACATTTACAAATAATTGACCTCATTTATTTTAGAGGATACACACGGCAGCAAGTAGCCGATGAACTATCTATACCAATTGGCACAGTTAAATCTAGAAATAGAAACTGTCTTATTAAAATAAGAGCTATGAAGGAATTTCAGAAACAAAATTAGCTTAAATAAAAACTCTAAAATCATTTATCTTTCATTAACTACCAAAGCTTACGTTCGCGATTTTGGAATAGGGGTTTTGAATGAAGCTTTGGAGGTTTTGCTATGGTAATATACTTATGCTAAAAACTAAATAGCTAATATGATATCTATTTAGTGTATATTGAAGTTTATTAGCTAATAGAAGTGTAGATAAACTTCCAAAATGAATTTGAGAACTTTCAGGAGTATTCCAGGGGGTGGGGAAAGGCCTAATTTGAACGGAAAACAGGTAATCGATCATTACAATTGGGTGTGGCAAAACATGATTCCTACCAAGGGTAGAATTGTAATTGAGATAACTAATGATGTCCTTATACAATTATATCACAAGAATTAAAATGATGAAATAAATTGAAGAGGTTTAAAGGGAATATGTTTTGGATAGAAGGGGATTTTAAACAAGGAATTCTTGGAAACACCTATGGAAAGGCATATATAAGCTTAGCAATTCTGGAGAACAACATTTTCAAAATAGATCATGACGGAAATGTTGATATTAATTCCGGACTTACAATTTTAAGAACTGAGAATGGTTTTGAATATGATGGTTCAATGAAATACATGGATGACAAAAAGCATTCAGCGATTGTAAATCTTAAATACTACACCAATCAGAATAAAGTACTTTTAATTGGCACTTCCATTGAAGTTGGAATTAAATATGATTGCATTGTAGAATTAGAAGAGATAACTTAGAAGTTTAAATATTCATGTCTTCAGATATTCTAGCACTTTATAGAAATGTTAAAAAGTTAATACGACCTTACGGGAAGGCGTAAGAAAATACGGAGCGTAATTTTATATTAGTTGACAAAGTCATTACTTAATTTTAAAAAACTTAATAGTAGGAATGGAAAAATATCAATTAAAATTTGATTCAGTAAAAGACCTAGAAAACCGGGGCTATTTAAAAACAATAGATACTGTTGGTCAATATATAAAAGGTTGCGATCTTTATTACAAGCAAATTCAGGATCGTACCTATATTGTTTTTAACCATTATAACAAGGGTAAAAAGGAATGGCTACAAGGTTTTGATTGTTGGATTAGTGCGTATAGCAATATAAATGACATAGGTAAAGTAAAAGCGCAATCCAGTGACCGAATTAAGTTATCGTTCGATATGAAAGAAGACTGGCACTATATATCGCAAAAAGTTGATGAATTGGAAAATCGAAATGAACAGTTAAAGGCAAAACCAACGGAATTTTGATTCATTATTGCCCATTTTGTGTAACTTCTAAAATTAGAGTTAAATTAAAATATGTTAAAAAGTAGTACAATAAGTAGTAAAATATGTAGTTTTGTACATAACAGTACACACCACGCTACCCTTAAGAACAGCGTCCCAGGGTGTGTCTTTTGCTTTAAGACCTTTTCGTTTTTAGTATTTTTAGTTCAGAATACTTATGTTTAGCAAAAAGGCACTTACCATTACAGAGCAAATTAAACAGCTTCAACAAAGAGGTTTACATATTCCAAATGCCCTGCTTGCTTCCAAATATTTATCTAACATTAGTTATTATCGTTTAGGAGAATATTGGTATGTAATGCAGGCAGATAAAGAGAAGCACATTTTTAAACCTAATAGTAGATTCAAAGATGTTATTGCGCTTTATAATTTTGACGCAGCATCGGTCCTCCTAATAGCTCTGTAGAAACAGCCCAACTGCGTCGATATCATGTTCAGAGACCACTTCTGCAACGGCCACGTGCACTTGTATCCCTATTATAAGCTATAGTTGGATTAATCTTGCAATTGGCTCTTCACTGTAAGTTTCGAAGCTTTGATATACAAAGAAACTAATTTGACAACAAAATATAAGTATATTCTTACAAAAGGAAAGATATTTAAACTGATTGTATCAAATGATTGATATGAATTGTAATCATCTAAATTATGTTAGAATTCTCAGAACGCAGGGTGAAAATTGTTTTCGAACTATCCTTATTGACCATGGTTATTTCAGTGATCTGGTTATTTTTAGCACGGAGTTTCGATTTATATGAGTTGAGCATATATATCGGGGCGACGGTACCTTTTTTTGTGTTGTCCGCTCTCATCTCAAAGAGGGGAAACCTGACTTTGGCACGTTTTATTTATCTCATCGCCTTTAATTTTAGCATTGCAATAACTTCCTCCTTTATTGGAAAGGCCGGCGGTGTTGAGTTTATATTAATGTTCGCAATTGGGTTGCCTTTTATATTTTTTTCATTTAGACGGGAAAGGATGTATATTTTGATTTTTCCGTTACTACCAATAGTACTTTGGGGACTTCTGTATGTTACCGATTTCAATTTGTTTACGATTTCGCAGATGGATATCACTCAGGCCGGAAGATTCATTTACCCAATTTCCATTTTAACTACTTTTATTCTTGTCACCTACCAGCTGGTATTTTTTTCCTTTACTAACCTTCAATTTTATAGTAGTATTCTTAGAGAGCGGGAAAAGGCCATCGAAGCATCCAATGCCAAGTCCAAATTTTTGTCCATGATGAGCCATGAGATCAGGACACCGTTGAATGCGATTACCGGACTTTCTCACATTCTGGGAGATACGAACCCGAGAGATGATCAACGGGACAACATAGAGGCATTGAATTACTCGGGGAAGATATTACTCAGCCTACTCAACAATGTATTGGATTTCAGCAAAATGGAATCTAGTGGAATCGAACTAAATCCAGTTCCCGCAGACATAAAAGATGCTGCTAAGCAGATGAAACAGATACATGGTCCCGTTTGTTTGAAGAAGGGAATTTCCTTGAACCTAGAAATTGATGATGAACTTCCGAGCGTATGGATTGATATAGACCGATTCAATCAGGCGATAAACAATCTGGTCTCCAATGCCATAAAGTTTACCGAAAAAGGCAGTGTAACCATAAAAATGAAGAAACAGGATAACAAAAATGGAAGTTTACTTGTCCGTATTGAAGTCATAGATACCGGATTAGGTATCGCGACAGAACAATTGGATAATATATGGCAACCGTTTATCCAGGCCTCAACAAGTACTGATCGCTTCCATGGTGGCACGGGGCTAGGTCTGCCCATAGTCAAAAGCGTGTTGGAAGCTATGGGTTCAAAGGCCAAAATAGAGAGCAACTTAGGAATTGGAAGTCGCTTTTATTTCGACCTCGAGTTAAGACCGACCTCTGAGGTAAATTCGGACCGTAACATAGTTAGAAAAAAGCGCAATCTCAAGGGTAAAAGAATATTGTTGGTCGAGGACAACAAAATCAACATCATGGTCTGCAAACAGTTATTGGAGAAGGAGAATATTTTCGTGGACGTTGCCTTTGATGGTCTAATGGCCGTTAATATGGTGAGGGAAAATTTTTATGATGTAGTCCTGATGGATATTCAGATGCCACGAATGGATGGTTACACCTCAGCAATTGAAATCAGAAAATTCAATTCCAATTTACCGATATTGGCCCTATCAGCCTCCGTATTCCTTGAGGTTAAAAACAAGATTTTTCAAAGTGGAATGAACGGTTTCGTATTTAAGCCCTTCAATCCGGAAGAACTTTTCAATAGAATTGAAGAGGTGATGGAAATACCACTGGCCTCTTAGTTTTTGTAATCTTAAATTAAGGTGGGTTTAACTACCAAAAGGTTAAATATGCATTTTCGTCCAATGATTTTCTCATGTAAGAAAGTCCCTTAAAACGGCCGTGGCTGTTGCAGAACTCCGATAAACATCATTTTTTTGCTTTCATCAATATGCGGAAATCCGTAAATTGAAGGTAGGCAAGGAAGAAAAAGCTATACCGAAAAACTGTTCCTCGGTTTCCAGTTGTCGGACCGGATCCCGAAGGAAAACCTTTACAAAAGGCTAAGCGAAACAATCGACCTGAACTTTCTTTATAAGGATACGAAGGAACTTTATGGCAGGACCGGTAACTCCTCTATCGACCCCGTGGTCTTCTTTAAGCTGTTGATCACGGGCTACCTCGAAAACATCACCTCCGACCGAAAACTGGTGGAACACTGCAACATGCGGATGTGTAAGCTCCCCCAAAAACCGAACTGTTTAAAAGTATAAAAATAGTATTAACTTTAAACAGTAATTATGAAAACAACTAAATTTTCACCAACGCAGATTGCCAAGATTTTAAAGGAATTCGATAATGACAGCAATTGAAAAAAAGATAAATAGATTTTCTATAAAAGGGTTGGGTTGGGTTCAAATCAACGAACATCTTATATCGTTTGGACATAAGAATATACCCCCCGACCAACATTTCACGGTTTCGTTGAATGGAAAAAAAGATATTGAATTTCACATAACCAAAAATACTTCAGACACAAAAACAAAACCAAAAGTTCCCATCTTTGTGGTAGAAAGAGACTTGGTAAACTCCGATTTAGAATCTCTTTTTTTTATTTTCATGTCTAGTATGTTAAAATCAGTAGACATAGAACACTTAAAAAAATCAAATGAGTTGATGTATGTTTCTTTCGCTGAACTACAAAAAGACCAATTGGACGAAGAAACTTATTGTAAGTTTTTAAATAGTTTTAGTGACATTACCAAGGTCGGGAAATCTAGAATAAAAATAGATGGAGACTGGAGCAAGCGATTAGAGACCGCTGCTATGTCGGATGAAATGGTCTATTTGCTGAGCACCAATTTACGGGAGTTCCAAACTGCTCCAAAAAAGGAAATCGATGGTGGTATTCTTCTAAATGGATCTGATGGGCGGCCAGTATTAAAGTTCTATGACAACTGGTTTGAGTTCAAAACAGGTTTGCAACCAAAAGAAATTTTCACAAGTATATTGAGTCAAGACCTACTGAACCATTTAGAAAACAAAATATCTGAGGGAATAAACTTCCTGAAAACTGCAGAGACCAAAAGCGATACGACACACTTTAGACCTATTAGGCTAATAAGAAAGCCGGAACAGTCAGATAATAATCTATAGGCAGGTTTAGACAAATATTGATATAAAAAATTGAGGGATTTGAAAAGGACGAACATAAAAAAACACGACTTTATAAAAAAGGCGGACTCCATATTCTTAGTCAAAGATTTTCGGAAAAGAGGTTCCAAATTAGTTCTTGAATATTTTTTCAAAACAACAAAAAGATCGACAGGAATTTTGCACGGCCCTGATAGTCGTGAATTTTATGAGTCACAAACCGAGCACATCAAGAAAGCTTCAAAAGACGAAATTGAAACTCTAATTTCAAAAATCAAGAATCAACACCCCCAATTTGATTTATCTAATATCAAAGAAAGTATCGAGAAGAATTCAAATTCAATGAGCGAAGAAAGCTGTATCCAATATTTGGAAGACCGTGGGTATCTAGTATATCAGCAAATCTAACTCCTAACTAATATTAACATTTTTATCATTTAACTAAATGAATTGGTATTTAAAAACAACCCGACCGGATTTCAAAATAAAGTTAATTTTTGAATGGGAAAGCTTACTTTCCCTAGGTCTAACAGAAAATATATATCAAACCTATTTAAGCAATAATGCCGGACTCTTCCTCGCCAATGAAAGTTGTCATTTAATTATTTCAAAGCTAAAATTAGGTGGCCAACTTGAAACTGATTTTGTAACCTTGACTGATGGATATAGCAATGGAAATCAATTTGAATTGATAGAAATCAAACAACCAAGTGCAAAACTTTTTACTGAAAAAGGCGTGATGACATTCGATTTCAATAGAGCTACCCAACAAATAAGAGATTGGAAAAGATGGTTGGTCGACAATCCCTCTTGGTTTAGAAAACATTTGCCAACAGTTTCGACGCGGGTAATCTCAGAGAGCCATTTAAAGTTTAAGATTATTATTGGTCGAAGAATTTCAAACCCATATGAAATAGAAAAGAGAAATCAAATCGGAGAGGAAATTGGGGCAGAAATAAGATCATTTGACTATTTAACTGACAAATTAAAAAACAGGCGGTTTTATCCAAACGCTTGGCTTTCTGATGGAAGCAATTCTTATGAAGAAGAGATGGCAAACCCCTTCTTTAAAGCTACTACCGATTCTCAATGGAAGAAATTCTGTCAAACTAAAATAGCATCTTCACACTTCTACAGCCAGCATATCGAAAGGGTTCTTGAGCACAGAGCATATAATACGCCAATGTTTTAAGAGCACTTATGGAAGTAAATTCTCCTCAACAATTATTAGAAAAGATACAATCCCAAATTGGACAAAATGTGTTGAAGAAAGTTCCTTTCGAAAATGAGGATTACCATCTTCAAGTCAAACAAAAAGCGGATGATATGGGTGTCAAGTACGAGGCGTCCGAAATAGGCGTTGATAATTTGATTCAGGGCTATTGGGACGATATTGAAATGCTAGATGCGAAGGAGGTTAAAATCATAAAAGAAAAGATTGCAATTGGAAATGCCAAAATTGATTCCGTTCGCGCACGTTTGGTAAAGGATGGTAATTTTTATGTTATAATTTTTGATTTTGGGCTGTATATCTATTTAAATAAGAATCTCAAATTATTATATGCTTCACAACAACCGGAAGATGTTATTTACTGTAATAGATTAGAAAAAGACCAATTCTCTAAAAGTATTTTTCGTGAATACAGAGACGAATTATGTCAGATTTATAAAGGAGCTAGGCGTGTAATGGGCGCAATGATACTTCTCAAACCAGAAGTTACACTTGTGGGGTTTCAGCTATACTTTATTGAGCTTTTTATTCTTTGTCATGAATTAGGTCATTTCTTCAACGGTGATTTAGAGGATAAAAACCAGACCATACCCTTATCTGACAATTCTGATTCACAAGTTTTACGTGACGAATATTCTCAGAAAAAAGAGTTCGATGCAGATATAAAAGGTTTTCATCTGGTTCTCAGGATACTTATTAAAAAAAATGAGTCGGGCAAGAGTTTCATTCATCCACAGTTAATATTGAACACCTTGATTATAAATTTTAATATTCTTGCGGAATTAGCGCCAAAGGAATCAAGTACACATCCTTATCCACTAAATAGGCTTCTACATATAATTGATGTTTACTACGGTCAAGACGCGGCAGATTTTATCCTAAAAACATATGAGGAACCCGATTTCATGAATAAGAATGCGAAAAAATTTATGGAAATTTCAAATCGGTTAAATAAGCTTTTTGATAAAAATACTCCAGTAAATAACACTTTGCAGAAATAAATGTCCAGGAAAATATTACTATGCTTTGTTACCGATAAAACTTCAAAACTAAATTTTGATTTATATCGGAAGAAGGGTTATCCTTAGAATAGGTCGTTGAAAATACAATGGGCTTTCCATAAACGCTTTTCAAGTGATACAACTTACATCCATCTCGTCGAGAAAACGTCTAAATGAGCCTTTTAAATATCCTTGTTTTGGGTTGTTGATTTCCTCGATGACTATCGGTAAACTGAAGCTAATAAAGCTAATTTTGAAAGAATAGGGAATGAAATGCTTATAGAAAAATCTGTTTAAGTGTTTAAATAAAGGAAGATTAAATCTCTGTTTTAAAGATAGCACCATGGCACCAACATTACTATGAAGTACGGAATAATTCTCCTATTAATCGTTGGGATGGTCGGATGGTTTATTGAACGTTCTATTTTTGATTGGAAACGAAGTCAACGCAGGAACTATTACCGGAACGTCTATTTGAAATCTGATGATTGGAAGCGAAAGCGTTATGTAGTTCTAAAACGAGATAGTGGGAAATGTGTTTATTGTGGTCAACGAGCAACGCAAGTGCATCACAAGAGATACGCAAAAAAGAACATTGGAAAAGAACCCATAAAATGGCTAGTTTCTGTGTGTAAAACTTGCCATGACAAACGGCATTGATAGGAATAAAAGCCAATCAGAAATGGTTATAGGTTTCAGGTAGTACTCGTTGCAAACCAGCACTAGCCGGTGGGGATTCGTGCGGTAGCGGTGCTGGATTTTTTTTAGCCATTTTTAAATAAAAAAACTTTGACACTTTACCTTTACTTTTTCTACAGCATCTACAATCACATTTAAATCTAGGATTTCTCCATGAATCACAAGTGTATTATTAAATTTATTATATCCTCTGTGACATGATTCTCCTGAGAATGAGCTCAAAGATGGATTCATTACAAAATCTGTGTAGGTACAAGAATTTTTGTCTTTCAAGAAATCATCTAATAATTCATCATAGTGTTCAAATTTATTCCTGAATTTTCTATTCCTTAAAACGTTTTCAGAATCAATTCTCAGAAGTTTCCTAAGTTGGTCACCACGTTCTTTGTATTTGTTTGTTGGCCATAAAATTTTAGAAATATTACTTGATGATATTAGAATGGATTGAATGGATGACCAAAGAATGTTTTTATCAAATTCATTCAAAGAATCTAATAATCGTTCATGAGCATTTGATACAAGTTCAGCCTGGAAAATCAATTCTGTTAGAAAAGCTCCTTCTTGTATTAGTTTCATGGTTTTATATACATTTGTTTACTAATTAAGTGATTAATCTACGCAATTAAATTTTAATTATTTTTAATCTATAGAGAGTGATTTTTTTAGTGTGAGCCACTACTAGTATTAGATATGAGTAGTTGGGTGGTTTAACGTGTAACATTGTAAGTACTCACTAAATATATAATCCGTTAGACTTTCAGAAGGAATCACAATAGTGTCAGCAATAAGCTTACACTTGCAAAAGCCCTTTGGGCAATTTGGTTTAACAGGGCGTTGAGACGGATTTCCCAAGCTGCGGGAACGCGAATGTATTAGCAGCGTAGCGACTTTGGTCAGCTTTAGCTGTTCCGAGCGCAGCGAATACACGACGGCTGCAAAGCAGCCTAGCTAATCCGTCCCAACGCTCATATAGCTGCCACAAATGTGCTTCCATGGCCTCTATTTTTAAATTAGACACTATGTTAAATTCTTTTAAAATTACAGGGGAAGTCTAAATATAGCACTAATCCTTTAAAAATGGATAAGATTCTGGCTGCCTACTAAGTACATGCTTAGTTTTAATTGCAATTTTTTTTTGAAAATATATGTGCTAGTGAGGCTTCCCTAATTCTTTCCAAAACAAAAAGCCACCCACTCAGGCGGATAGCTTTTCCGAGTAATGTGGAGAAGAATGAAATGAACGATTAGGGATGATACCAACCAATAAGTAAACGAGCAAAGACCTTTAAAAGACAGCGTCAATATAGTCACTGCTTTGATCAAAGCAGTACAGCAGCATCGTCAACAATGGCATTCCCAAATTCCTTTAGATAGACTTGGGTAATGGTCAAATTTTTATGTCCCAAGGATACCCTAATAACATCTGTTGCTAATCCTTTATGTTTTCTGTAAATACTCGTTTACGAACACTTTACGAAACATTCCCAAATCTTGTATCCTGAAAAATAAATCCCTATCTTACATTCTAAACTTATCGGGCAGAGCTTATGAGAGTGAATATCAATGGGATGGAACATACCGTCCAAGTTACTGGAAACCCCAGCTTGCTGGAAGTCCTAAGGGAACAATTGGACCTCACCGGGGCCAAATATGGGTGTGGGGAAGGAGTTTGCGGGGCATGTAAGGTATTTGTGAATGGCTTGCCCATGCCTTCCTGCATCACTCCCGTCACTAGCGTTCAGGATAAAAAAGTCATTACCGTGGAGGGTTTGGAGCAGGACGGCAAGCTTCATAAAATACAACAGGTATTTATGGAGGCAGATGCTTTCCAATGTGGTTATTGTGCCTCGGGCATGGTCATTGCTTCCGTTGCACTGTTGGATAAAAATCCTCGGCCTTCCGATCAGGAAATCAAAGACGCCATGCAGGGGAATATTTGTCGCTGTTGTACCTATCCACAGATTGTCCATGCCATACAACAAGCTATTTAATCGCTATGAAAAAGATAGATAATGACAGCCCCACCCGATACCCCGAACAATATGAGCTGGATGAAAAGACCGAATCAGTACCGCTAGGCAGACGAAGTTTTTTTAAATATATGGGCAGCGGGCTTGCCTCCTTTCTAGTGCTTTCCGATGTATTGGCTTCCAGTATAGTGGAAACCCTTTCACCAGATGAAAAATTCATTGTAGAAGATACTCTTGCTGCATGGATTCATATTAGTGAAGAGGGAAATATCACAGTATTCACAGGAAAAGTAGAAGTTGGCCAGAATATCCGGACCTCACTTGCCCAAATTGTTGCCGAAGAACTTTTTGTACCTATAGAGAACATTGAATTAATTATGGGGGACACTGCACTTACTCCATACGACCGGGGGACCTATGGCAGTCTGACCACTCCTCAAATGGGTCCGATATTAAGGAGAGCGGCGGCTTCGGTCAAGGAGTTGATGAAAGAACTGGCACTTAAGGAATGGAATTTGGGTCAGACTTCACTTCATCTAGAGAAAGGCCAGGTACACCATCCCACCAATGGCAAGAAATTAAGTTATGCTGAATTGGCTAAGGGAAAGAAGCTAATGCAAAGGATTAACGAAAATGTTAAAGTCATTTCTCCCGAAAACTGGAAAATAGCCGGCACCTCAGTGCCAAAAGTGAACGGCAAAGATTTTCTTACTGGGCGCCACAAATATGTGTCCGACATGAAGTTACCGGGAATGGTTTATGGCAAAATCCTGCGGCCTCCGGCAAATGGAGCGACTTTGATCAGTGTAGATGTGTCGAAGGCAAGGTCAATCCCCAATGTACAAGTGGTGCAGGAGGGCGATTTTATAGGGGTTACCGCCCCTACCAGTCAGGCAGCTATGGTCGCCTTGGCTATGATCGATGCCAAATGGAATACCGTTGCTCAACCTTCCCGAAAGCAGTTGTTCCAATACCTTAAGGATCAGGCGGAAGATAAAGAACAAAATCCAGCAGTGGATAAGGTTTTTAATGCATCAGATCAAAAAATTGAACAAACCTTCTATCTGGATTATATTGCCCATGTTCCTTTGGAGCCGAGGGCAGGACTGGCCCAATGGGAGGGCTCACAACTCACTATATGGACAGGGACTCAACGGCCTTTTGGGGTACAAGAAGAGGCGGAGCAAATTTTTAAAATCCCAAAAGAGAGGATTAGGGTAATTATGCCGGACACAGGTTCTGGATATGGCGGAAAACATACTGGTGAAGCAGGTCTTGAAGCTGCCCGTCTTTCAAAGGCCGTTGGAAAACCGGTAAAAGTACTTTGGACACGAGAAGAGGAATTTAAATGGGCCTATTTCAGGCCTTCGGGAGTCATGGAGGTGAAGTGTTCCCTGGGTGTAGACCACCGTATCAATTCCTGGCAGTTTTATAATTACAATTCGGGCACGGCTGGAATTGAAACACCTTATCGTGTTGGGGCAAAGAACATTAAATTCCAACGATCCGACTCACCATTGAAACAAGGTTCCTATAGGGCTTTAGCCTCTACGGCGAATATTTTTGCCATTGAAAGCACTATGGATGACCTAGCAGTGATGCAGGGAATCGATCCGCTTGATTTTCGGCTTAACCATCTTGAGGATAAAAGACTAGGCGATGTGCTAAAAGCCACCGCTGACTCTTTTAGCTGGGGATCTGTTAAAAAAGACGGCCTAGGATATGGGATTGCCTGTGGGGCGGTAAAAGGCGGGTATGTGGCCACATGTGCAGCCGTTGAAATACATCCGCAATCACGGGAAGTCAAAATCCTTAGGTTGACGGTAGGCTTTGATTGTGGAGCCATTATTAATCCCGCACATCTGAAAAGCCAAGTGGTAGGCTGTGTTTTACAAGGATTGGGAGGCGCTTTGTTCGAATCGGTGGATTTTCGGAATGGGGAAATCCTTAATCCTTCCCTCAGCACTTATCGGGTCCCAAGGTTCCAAGATGTACCGGAATTGGAGGTGGTATTGCTTGATCGAAAGGATCTGCCCTCTTCCGGGGCAGGAGAGGCTCCTATTGTTGCAGTAGCTCCGGCTATCCGTAATGCTATTCTTAATGCTACGAGAGTTAAGTTATACCAATTACCGATGCTACCTAAGGGCGTGTTGCCTGAGGCTGGCTGAGCATTTCGAAGTGATGACTTACCAAGAAAAACTGTTCAACCGATTTCAACTCAGTGATATCAGCTTAACAGCTTCCTTTTTGGAACTTCAAAAAAACTTAAAATGGTAATGTCCTAAAAAACAAAACGGCCTTTGAAAGCCGATTTTGATGTTATTATTTTGAAAGGTATCGGCTGGTTTGATGCCACTGGGGACATTTTCTTTGGGTAGGGTTTTGTTGCAAATGGTATTTTAGTGGTCACCTATTGGGATATTGAAATGAATGAGCGCATCCCAGAGTAAAATAGCTAAAACTAAAAACCAAACTAATTATGGAAAGTAGAACCAATGCTTCTGGATGGTATCATTCAATAATTGTTACTCATGACAATAAGGTTATTAGTGTCACCACTCGTGATTTCAACCATGATACAGCGGGACTGTTACATAGAATTTTAGGAGTAGAATTGAACACTGAAAAACATAGAAAAGTTACTCAAATAGAATCCTATACCTATGCTGAATTGATTAATGTTCTTTTAATGTTTGCAAACTACCAACAATATAAGGAGATTGAGTTTTTAAAAGTTTGTATTGATTATCTTTCAAAGAACCCTGGAGTTGAAAAACTTGATTTTACATTTTATAATGAATAAAGTTCAAAAAAGCGATGAAAAAAATTAGAAATTTTGCCCCAACACTTTCTGATTTGAAAGAATTCATGTTCGTACAGGAAAAGGGAAATGAACTTGCCTGCTATGAGGTTAAAATTGAAGACTATGACAATAAGGAATCAAAAATTATAAAGGCTCTAGTCTTGGAGGTTACCGAAAATAGGGATGAATATATATTCACAAAGAAACAACCAATTGAATATGTCGAGCTTGAAGTAAATGGAGTAGAGGGAATCCCTTTATTACCTTAAAGTATAAATAAACGATTGTTTATAAAGCATAAGTAATACCCGAAAAATCATGAAGCACATTTTCGCAATATTCATTTTAGGAACATTTATTTTGTCATGTTCAGAAAAGAAAGAGAATAATGAACCGAGTATTAAATCATTACTTATCCAACAATTGGAAAATGCTCATACAAATCAACAATGGTTCGTACCGACAAAAAAAGCAATTGAAGGATTAACTCTGGAACAGTCGAATTGGAAAGATAGTACGGATAATCATTCAATTGCCGAACAAGTTTCACATCTTATTTTTTATAACGAACTAATTCTAAAGGCATATAAAGGCGAAAGCTATACCGATATTAATGATGATGAAGAAAATAAAGAAACTTTCAAATTATATAAAGGAAAGGATTGGCAAAATGCTGTAAAAAAGCTAGATAGCCTTCAATCCGAATGGGAAAATATTACCAAAAATGCGACTGAAGAACAAATAGCGGAATGGAATGTTGAAATAGCAAATATTAGTGCTCATACTGCTTATCATACGGGACAAATAATTTATATTAGAAAGCATAATGGTTGGTGGGAAACCTCCAAATAAATGATGAGTAGAAGTTTAATTAAAGGATGTTTAGTGAAATGAATATTTTCTCCAAACTTGGTTTCCCCGATAACTGTAAGCTATTGATCATTCATGCAGACGACGCCGGTTTGTCCCACTCGGAAAACGTGGCGACTATTCAAGCCCTTGAACAGGGAATTGTTAATTCTTACAGCATTATGGTGCCTTGCCCATGGTTTTATGAGATGGCTAAATTTGCAAAAAGCATGAAATTCGTCTGCTCTTCCCAACTGTTACTTCCTCAACTTTTTCCTTGGGCTGTTCCTTCCAATGTTTATCTGTAAGTGCAATGAGCAGTTCGGGAAACTCATTTACCAAGTTTTGATTTCTAATTCCACCGAGTGATATTTTAAAAGCCATCTCATAAAAACTTTGTATGCTCCATGGCACATCTGTTGCCGAGTTTGCACGCTTTATAAAGTCTTTTACTTCTGTCTTGGCAAAAGGTGTTATACTAAAAAAGAGGTATATTAATTCCTTTACAGTATATTTTTCTTGGGAAAGTTTATGTTTCCAATAGCTGTTCCCAGATTCAATTTCCTGTATGTAATGTACGACTATTGTTTTACAGGCTTCAACTTCTTTTAAGGTAAAATTCTCAGCATCCAGTAAAAACCGTAGCTCCCAATCCATTAACAATGAGAAAATAGACGGTCGTAATTTGGATAATTTTGTGATGTTCTCTGCGACAAACATCAACAGGTCTTTCCAAACAACACCTACTGGAAAGAGTATTGATTTCTTATTTTCGGAACCATGTCCATATTCTTTGCATGTGGTCCTGGTCAGAATAATACACCTGCTTAAAAAAGAGGCATCGTTGGCCAATAAATCAGCCTTGAAATTTATGAAGTAAGGCGAAGCATCCCTTGAACGGAAAACGGAAATCAAAATCTCATCGACCCAGTACTTTTCAATTTTATAGTTATTAACGGTACTACGTATTAAGGAAATCATGGCATCGGTATCTTCAATCAAAAAATCCTCTACCCATAGCCTAAAAGCTCGTCTTAGGGCTGGTTGGTTTCCTATTTGAACAAAGAAGTCTTCCACGGATGCTGCATCAGATTTTAATTTTGCAATATACTTTACCAGAGCCCAATCCTCAAGAATATCGTGTGAAGGTGCAAATTGATATTCATTTCTATTTTTATACAAAATATGGTCATTTAACAAAGCTTCCATAGCTGCTTCATCAACTCCTGCATCTGGCTCTACAAAAAGGCGCATTGACTGCGCTCTTTTTATGGCCACATTTGAAAATGCTTTTCCACGTTTTCTGGCCATACCACTTCCAGTGATTGTTGATTTTTCAATAATATGACTCCAGAGTTTTGATTTAAAATCGATTAGAGACAAGCCTTCTACTTGAAATCCACGAACACCAATTGTATTTACAGCAAACTGAAGGTATTTTGGGCTTCGTAGTATTTCTTTTATTCCTGGGTTTTCAAAATATGGTTTTAATCTTGGAAAATGTAGTAGCGCTATATCCATTTCATCATCGGACATAAGTTTTACCTCAATAGTATCAACATCAGTAAAGTAATATTTTTGAAGAATTAGGTTGACAGCATAAGCTCTTGATGTAAAGATCACTTTTACATCTTTAAATGATTTTATTTTGGTTAAAAATTGTTGAAAAGCATTTTCTGGATTGGCTTCTAGCAATTTCTCCAAACTATCAATTACAATCAGTTTTTCTTTTAGATACCCTATGGAATTAACAATAGCGCTAATTGAATGTGTCACACCAAGTCTAGTGAATACGTGTGATAGTGTACTTTCATTAAATTGCTCAGCCTTGAAAACAAAAACATTTGTTTTATCGTGATATGTTTCAATGAAGTCTTTTAATAGTGCTGATTTACCTGCACCGGCACTTCCGCTTATTATGGTAAATTGATGTTTCTTGCTTGCCTCTAGAAGTTCTTCTAAAGTATCCGAACGGTCTAAGTGGAAATCTTCAATAGAACTCGTAAAGGGCTCTATTATAATATTACCATCTTCTTTGAGCTTAGATACCGAGGTAAAAGTTTTATCAAATACAGACGAGTCAAAACACTTATAGACATCAAATTGTATGCATTCCTCATAAGATAGCGCTCCTCCATTAAGATTATATTGAGCAGCTAACGCCAATAAGTTGTTCCATATTTGACTGCCTGTTTGAGTACAATCTAAAGCTTTAGTTAACGTGATAATATTTAAAACATTACTGTATGCGGTACTGGTTTCGGTTGTAAAGTCGTACCCAACAAGCGCCATACTTTTGAGAAACATCCAAATATCTTTTTTTGGGACATCCTCATCATTGTTAGCCTTTTTGAGCAAATTTTCAAAGATGTTGAGATGCTGTTTCTTTATAGCGATTCTTTCCACTTCTTTATAAAAGTCAACTTCGTTATTATGCGTCGATGCCCAATCTAAAAGTACGTTGAAATGTTTCTTATCGTTGTTGGTCAAATTAGATTTTACCAATAGAAGTCTATCGGTAATTTTATCAAATTTGATATTATTAAAATCTTTCCAAAAGGCGGTTATTACTTCATTAAAGGTTTCATTGGCTTCTGTAAGAATTACATTATGCTTGATTTGACCTAAAATCTTTCTTTTAGTTCCAGAACCTAGATCTACCTCCACCAATAAATCATCTGTTGCATAACCTTTGCTAGTGGTCTGAAAAGCGACTTCTGATATTTTTCCCTTAGTAACAAGAGGAGTTTCAATCTTTAGTAGCATAGCAAGTAAATATGCTGCCTGTACATTATGTTCGTAGGTAGCTCCGCCACTTCCCATTGAAAATACACTTCCAGTTTTATCCATTCTTATTTGTTTTTTAATTCTGTTCTAAAAGCACTTGACATCAATTGTATCTCAGAATTTTTGATGCCGATTTTCTTTGCAACAGTTTTCCAATCTTTGAGCGCAGTTAATACCTCAAAAAGTATGGTTTCCATTTCATTTTCACTTAAGCGAAAATACATCCCTACACTTTTCGCCAAATCAAAATTTAAAGCATTATCGTCCATATCAATATTTAAGGAAAGTCCATCCTTTTCTATCGAGGGGTTTAAATCGTAAGCAGGAGATAAAATCCAACCCTTTTCCGTTAGTATAAATCCGTGATTTCTTAAGTGGTCATCCGTATTTGAAATTGCAATATTAAACACAATTCTTCGCCATAATTGGTGTAAATTTTTTTTCACATCAACTCCATAATTCTCAATAAACTCAACAATTTCCAAATAGCTAGGTGTTGTATCTCTGATACTATCTTCCGTATTTCCCGTCATTGTCATTGCTGAGGCAAAGTGGATTCGTTTGCCATTATCCCTATCAAATCGTTTGGTCAGGAATGTATGGTATTGACCATTGATCATTTCAATTTTAGATTCTACCATTTCTACTCCGGAAGCAATGGCCAATTTATAGGCTAAAAACTCCCAAGCTGCTTTATCCACTACATCCGTTTTAGAAGGAAATTTAGCTATCCACAAGTTTTTCTGTGCATCAAGTATATTAGCCTTCGGTCTTGCGCCTCCTAGAGACGAACCAGGTGCAATTAAAACTGCTATCCATTTTCTAACGGCATCACTTTGTTCATCATTTTCTAACTGATTTACTGCTTCTTGAAGTTCTCCAAGTGATGACCAAGGTGGTGTTGGATTGTGTGCATCGTTATCTAAAAAAGGGCCTTCCAATTCAGTTTTAAAGCGTAAAGCACCCATTCTACTCTCGTCAAAAACCCCAAGCAGATAATCTATTTCATACAATGTGTCTGCTTTTTCATTCTTTGCCCTAGCATCATGTGCGGCCTTACGTTTCATTAAAGTTCTGCCCCAGGTGTCAGGCATACTATCCAGGAAGATTCCAAAATTTTCTTTATTAGTTGGAAATTGAGGGCCGGAATAAAATTCTATGTCTGGGTCCAGTAATCGTTGTGCATCTGTCTTTAGCCAGTTTTTGTCATACTCAAAACTGAATGCTTTTTTACCCTTGGCGAAGTGCGCGGATAGTACGCCAACCAAGGTTGGTTTTTCTAATGCTGCCCAATCTGCAAATACATATATGTCAAATTTTCCAGTAGTCATATATCTTATAATAAATCAAGGTCTTGTAATTTTCTTCCGAATTCATCATCAACGGCCAGCTTTAAGAAGTCGTCTTGAAGATTGAGTACCCTAAACACATTAAAATATAAACCTATCGAAACCGCCGGGTCGCCTTTTTCAATGCGATAAAGTGTAGCCCTGTGGATACCAGCACGCTCGGCAACCTGCTCGGTCGTTAATTTTCTTCTTTTGCGCGCCAGCTTGATATTTTCCCCAACTTGTTCAAAAATTTTCTTGTACTTAGGGAGAAGAATAGTTTTCCTAGAATTCATTATGTTGCTTATTTAAGACAAATATACATTTTTTGTTGTAAATTAGCGACAATTATAATATATTTAAAACTATGCATAGTATTTTTGATCAAGACCATGCAATGGCTATACAAATGAGGCCTCCTTTCGTATTTCGATTCCGACCGCCCAATGAGAATACGTTAAGCGAACTCAAAGAAAAATACATTTGGTTTTCAGATAGGGACTCGTTGAACGATGAAATGGACTCTAATCCAGAATATGTGAAACTTTCTAGCAGCCCCAAAGACCTCAGATTGCTGTACGATACGATTGCCGAAAGTATCCTTGACCAGCGAACAAAAAAATATTTTGATGAAAAAATGACTGTGGAAAGTCTTCAGGAATTTGCTTCAACTAAAATAAAACCTTTTGTTTCAAGCTTTGGAATTGCTTGCTTCACTATGTACCCAATGAACAAGAAGCTATGGGAAATTTATTCAGAAAACAATAAAGGGATTTGTCTTCATTTCGATAGTAGCAATGACCAGACTTTTTTCCATAATATCCTTCCCATACATTATGTATCTGAAATCAAGGAACGGGAATACAGCCCAATTTTACAACCCAATCATATCATTGATTTGTTCTACAAGAAAACCGAAGATTGGTCTTACGAAAAAGAGCTTCGGCTTTTGAAGGACAGAACCGGAAGAATCAACTTCAAACCTTCCTCTTTATTGAATGTACTTATTGGATATGATGCCGAAGCAGATTTTATTGATCAGGTAGTTACTACAGTCAAAGAGCATTACAAAAACGTAAAAGTTTTTCATGTGATCGGACCAGTATCGATAGGAAAGCTATCCTATAAACCGCTATACATTCCGAAATGAGGATTTAAAGCATTTGACCACCTATTGCACCACCTATCTTTATTCAAATATCGACTTGGCTTCCACATAAACCCTTTCAAAATTAGTCGCTAAATCAGTCTGAGAAAACTGCTTCGATTCCCTAGGAAGTTCCCTTTGAATGTTAGTCAATTTAAATTGAACTTTTTTATCCTTTCCATCCGCATAGGTAATAAACTCCCCCGGCTTCAATCTAAAGAAAACATCCGCCCTGATCTTGGGGATTTCCTTTTCCCCTGTGGTAACTCTTGTATCAAAATCAAGGTTATGGCCACGGCTCACGCTCTTGGTAGGATCTTTTATAATTTCAAAAAAGCGTTCATAATATTTTGCCGTGTCCGGGTCATTGACCTTCCCAAAGAATTGATAAGCAAGATTGCTCAGTATCGCCTTGCTTGCCTTATCCCCATACATCATATCGTTCTGGATCTTGTCCTGCATCACATAGACCGTAGAAATATTATAGCTCCGCAATGTTGCCGGAATACGATGCATATTCAATAAGCGTATGGTTGGTGCTTCTTCCATCAACAGGAAGGAAGGTTTGGAATTTCGCACGCTCATTTGTTTAGTGATGGTATGAACAATAGTAGCGATCACCGGTGAGTACGAAGTCTCGAATTTCGGATTGTTCACAATTGAAATTACCGCTGGATTTCCTTCACTATTGACATTGAGCGGCACTTCATCTGCGGACAACGCCATAAAAATCCGTTGCGTGCTGATGCGTTTTAATGCATTGGCCAAGGTACTTTTTACCCCAGCAGTTTGCCGTTCCGAATCCTTGCCACTTATAAAAGCATCAGCCATTGCCCGTGATGTCGTGTTGGTTTCCAAAAACTGTATCAGGCTATCGGTGTCCAGATATTGATAAATGGCAATTAAATGTGGAAGAGTGCAGAATTGGGGGTAAGTCGTTTTGAGTTTCCAAATCAGTCCTCCGATCAAACCTTCGGCAGCATCGTTGAAAAATTTAGTCGTTCCCGTCGTGCCGGATTCCCTTTGTTCCAATAAGTTCTCTATTAATACCCGAGAAACCTCATTTACGCTTTCCTCGTTCTCCAAATAGCGTGGAGCAATAGGATTGACCCGATGGATGATTTTATCAAAGGAAATCACCTTAAACGGAATATTCCCATCCTTAAAAAGCGGATACGCCATTTCGGTCAGCTCAAAATCTTTGTAATCGTGGATGATACCACAAAAACCTTCTTTCCGGAAATGTTTCAGGAACCCATACACTACACTTTCGGTCTTTCCGCTTCCTGCAGAACCTATGATGGATGCGCCACGTTTGATATTGTCCAGTTTGAAGTTTCCCTTGGTAGTGGCAAAATTGATTTGGTATCTATCGTCGCCATTTTTTGGTCCCTCCTTTTTATGCAAGAAAACATATAATGCCGTATTGATCAACAAAAGCGGACAGACCACATTCAACAAAACTAAAACCAAAGCGTTCCAAGGTTGTAAAAAATAGGCCAGGGCAAACAACAAAAGGCTGTTTGCAAGAAATGCATATTTGGTGACCTGATACGATCCATAAAACAAAGCACTGGCAAGACCAATGGTTAAAAGAGCGGTAAAGAAGTTGTCTACTTGCATACGTTCGGATTAGATGCCTATGGAACTTGATTTAATGGCCACATCCAGGCCACGGCGCAGACGGTTGAATACCTTCATTGCCAATTGCGCCTGTGTTACCGGAATGCTGGGTAGCATTGGGACACCACTTTCCTTCATCATTTTAAACGCAATTGCCTTTTCATTGGTCGGCAGTTTCATTAACGACGCAAAATAGTCTTTAGGGTTTTTGATAAAATCCTTTCGAGCTTTGTAGGTCTCAGCGAAGTTTCTTTGATAGCCAAAAGTCCTATCAAAGGTCTTTTCCGCACGTTCAAAAAACTGGTCACGGTCAAAGCCTCGTTTTACATTCTTACCGTGCATTTCGACTTCAGAGGCCTTATGCTTGCTCCCCGGAGAAAGGCTGAAGGTATTGGAGGCATCCTTCCGGCTTACGATGATATGGATATGACTTTGGTTTCCAGCCTTTGGCATTCCCTGGACAATTCGCTTTCCATCCTGTTGGTGCGGGGCTTCCTTTTCCAATCGGTCAATTTTCTGTTGTAAATGTTTGCTATTGCCTTCAGCTCGTCCTTCTTCAATATTTCTGATTTCAGTTTTGAGCTGAAGGATTTTCGTTGCATAAGGCTGGTTTTCTTTGATTTGCCAATCCGTTCCCTTAAAGGTGCGTTGGTGTTCTATTTTCGCAGAATATTTTATATCATCGATGGTAATGGGTCTTCCATTGATTTCACGATTGAAAGATGCTACATAATCCTTCATCAGTTCACGGGTGTATCTTTTTAAATCTTGGCTAGTGTTTTGTAACCGGTTCAGTTCGTACCTGGAAGGGCTGACAGTAATGGAATAGAATTTCGGTTCAGTCTTTTTGAGTTTGGCACCGTTGCCATCGATTTCCTTTACGACTTCTTCAGCGGAAATTTTATCTCCATATTGATTGAAAAAGTGCTCCATTCCCGCCTGTCCGGCCGGCAGGTCTTCCTGTTCCAGACCTTGGTTTTCTTTCTCCAGATAACCGACAAAATCGCCTGAACTTTGTGAATAATTTCCTCCCAGTTTTTGAGGTGTAATTGTGATATACATAGCTCAAAAATTTAGAGTTTGTTATTATGGTTTAGCTTTTCCTGAAATCCTGCCTCGCCGGCAGGCAGGCTTACTTTCGGATTTTCTTCGACCGTTTTCTTTTCCAAAATCAAGGGCTTCTTTTTGGGTTCTTCAGATTGGAAAAGGGATTCCAACATTGCTACGGTGGGTTTGGTCTGGCTCTTTTCCATATCCCTCATTATGGCGATGACCGCATTGATACGTTTCTTTAGGGAAGCTTCGATCGTCCTTCCCGTTGGTCCCAATTTTTCCTTTGGGGAAATCTCATTGTAGAAGAAAAAGTCGAGCATTGTTTCCAATGCTTCGGTGTGCGATTTGAAGTGAGTCCTTGAAAATTCCTGAAAACGTTTTGCCGTTTCCTTTTTGAACCTGATGCCGATAAATGAGTCCATAATTCGCCGATTTGTCGCAAATCATTCCCTAAAAATGGGCGTTCACGGAGGATTTGTCGCAAATTGTAAGTGATCCGGAATTTCATATTTTTTCAAAATACTGAATATCAGTGATTTGAAAATCAAAAAGAGTGTTAAACATCGCATCGCGTGTTACCCTCTTGCTACTCCTTTTTGTCCCGCCCAGCGGGACAAAATTTCGTACAATTTGGCCAAAAGCCAATTGCCTGTTTCAGGGAAAAATTTCCTGTTATTTACTATTTCGATGGGTACGGTTATCGGCGAAAGTCAAAAAATGGATAACCCTACGTAAAATTGAATGCTGAATTTCAGCGAAATAAAGATAGTGATTTTTATTGAATTTAAATTAATGGAACAGGAAAACACCTCCAAAAATTTAGAGGTGTTATATTCTAATGTTTAAATTATCAGAAGTTGAATACAAAAGCATAGGAGCACAAATTTCGTAATGCGTCTCTTGGGCTTAGCTTAGGGCATACTTTCGCTTTCGTTCCAAAAAACAAATGTAATTTTCACTTACGTATTTACTGATATTGCCCCAAAATTTTCGTTTCACATCTTTTTTGGAATTTTCCAAAAGTCCGTTTTGAGTGGCTTCGCTCAAGTCTATAAAACTGAGATACACTATAGCATTCAGTTTAAAGGATTCCATTATCCGAAAAACTGTAATAGTCGCCATCCGGGGAAAGTATCAAATGGTCTAAAACCTTGATATCAAACATCTCTCCAGCCTTTTTAATTTTATTGGTCAGCGTCTTATCCGCTTCACTGGGTCTTAACGTTCCACTAGGATGGTTGTGCAGTAAGATGTCTGCAGTGGTCAAGCTCTTTAGGAGAACGGCAAATAAGATGCGGACATCCACTAAAGTTCCTGTAATTCCTCCATTAGAAGCTTCATATATTCCTTTTACCTTATTGCCGTTGTTGAGCAACATTATTTTAAAGGTCTCATGAAGTCCAATTGTTTCTTTGTTCCATTGGCTGTACGCTAAATCTGCAGCACTTTGGGAACAGGTTATCTTGGGAAGTAAATTTGCTTTTACGCTTCCGCTGTAACTTATGGCTATTTCATTAACTTTGCTTTTCATTGTTTTTCAATTATTTGTGAATAATGAATAAGAGGGCGCAACTTTCCACTGGAACGCCCTCTTATATTTTTAGGTTTATTTGTCGAGTTTGTCGCCAAGTAAAAGAACCTCTTTAGCTTCGACTTCGGTTATATAGCGTTGATTGCCCTCATCGGTGTTATAGGTACGGGTACTCAATTTTCCCGTAATGACTATTTCCTTTCCCTTACCTACATAATTTTCGATAATCTCGGCTGTCTTGCCCCATGCTACAACAGTGTGCCAGTCGGTGGACTGTACTCTTTCGCCCTTGTTGTTTTTGTAGTGTTCATTTGTTGCGATTGAAAAACGGGCTATTTTTTTACCGCTTTCAAGGTTGGTAATGGTTGGTTCTTGCCCAACGTTTCCGATTAACTGTACGTGATTTTTTAAAGTACTCATAATAAAATATTTAAGGACCTGTCTGCCGACAGGCAGGTTAATAATGCTATCTGAACCATTCAGACAGTTTGCGTTTCTATTTTTTTGAAGTGATTTACTTATTATATCTTGAGCGTTTTCCTTTTTTGTTTTTTTTGGTGCCGCTTCCTTTTTGATGTTTTTGTACGATTTCATAAGATTCATTTTAGATTTACTTCCCATAGCGCCCTCGCTGTTACCTTTTTTTGTTGCTGATACATTTTCAATATTTGGAATTGATAAGGACTTATAAAAGGGAGGCACGACCGGTTATGCAGTCAGTTCAACTTCCAAATGTTGGTATTTTGCTGTCAAAAAATGGTTGGGGCAGTGAGGGTGCGGGAGTATGTCTAAAGGCTTTTGTGAAGACCAACACATAGGAAGTGGCACCAAATGAATTAATGGAATTCCGATGGAGCGGACTCCGTTCACGATTTCGTATTGGGAATGCAGCCCTTTGACGCCGCTCAGGACAGGTTTTTCCAGAGCATCGGGAAGGGTTAACGGAATGGAAAGGAGAAATTGGGGATGGTGTCCAAGACTTTTTAGGGAAGCTTTTTGCCCGAAATGTAGCTTTCAGCGAAATGGAGGGGCAATGTGCTGAACGGCATTTTAAATAGTGAAAATATTAATATTTATAATTTATAGCCGATGTGGCAGAAAAAATTTGCCAACGTTTTGAATTTTAAATCTTATATGTATCTTCGATTCATGATAATTTAAAATGTTGAACGTCAATAAGTTTAGGGTTTGAGGGCATTGTGAATGAAAATACTACAAAGACAAACCGACAACATAAAATGGAACTTTGATTAGGCAAGAAAAAATAATTTGACAATCTTCTATAACGGAAATGAAAGACATAATAACCCTAGTATTGCTGGCACTGTTCATAAGTACACTCTGTTATGGACAAGATACGTACGCCAATAACCAACCTAAAGAACTTGGGGACGGATGGAAAACACACAACTTGGCTTCAAAGACAAGTGACTCAGCACTAGTTTTTAAACTGTTAAGCCAAGTAAAAAATGGACAAAATAGAGTCCATAGCATTCTATTGATAAAAAATGAACAACTAATCATCGAAGAGTACTTTAATGGATACTCAGTAGAGAAGGTCCATGACCTTCGTTCAGTCACAAAAAGCATATTGTCAATTTTAATGGGAATTGCTATTGATAAAGGATTTATTGAAGACGTTGATGAACCAATAACAAAATACCTCAAAAGCCCTGTACCCAATAAAAATCTTGATGACAGAAAGGAGGAAATTACAATAAAACACCTTTTACTTATGTCGAGCGGACTTGATTGTAATGATTGGGACAAAAATTCAAGAGGACAAGAAGATAAAGTCTACAAACAAAAGGATTGGCTACAATATACACTTGATTTACCAATGGTCAATGACCCGGGATCAATATCAAATTACTGTTCAATGGGAACAATTTTAACAGCGGAAATAATAAGTAGGGCTTCGGGAATAACAATTGACAAATTTGCTGAAAACTACTTGTTTCAACCATTGGGGATTACTAACGTGAATTGGGGTCATACTTCACATAAAGATGTACTACCTTCAGGAAAAAGGTTGAATATGACCTCTCGTGATATGGCCAAAATTGGACAACTGATTATCAACAAAGGAAATTGGAAAGGAAAACAAGTTGTTTCTGAGGGTTGGGTCGGGGAATCTACTACACCAAAGACAAAAATTGCAGGAATTGATTATGGTTATTTTTGGTGGAACATTTCTTTCAACGTAAATGAAAAAAAATTCGTTTCCAAAACAGCAACTGGAAATGGTGGTCAATATATTATGATTATCCCTGAGATTGATATGGTCGCCGTGTTCACCGGAGGTGCTTACAATTCACAAGAGGACAAGTTACCTATTGCCATAATGAAAGATATATTTCTACCAACATTCAATAGTGAAAAATAACACTTTCTGGCATCATGAGATACGCAATTGGTAACTACAATAAAAATTTATAAAAAATGACAAAACTAGAAATTATGACTAAGAAAAGCAACGTTAATTAAGCACTTAAATCACCCAAGGGCAACACAACTCCTTAAAAAACGCATGAATCTTTTTATATCCAATCGATAATTTTCCAATTGCCTTCCCATTATGATCAGATGTACCGATCAATGCGTCATTATCAGAATTCCATGTAAATCCTTTTTGCCCTTAACATTGATTTTGATTATCGCAGCAGAAACTTTTTCTTTCATTTTTTTAAAAGTTTAAAATTCTACGTAATTATAATCTGAATTTTAGACAGCAGGGAATACAAGCCTGTTGTTCTTACAATTTTTTCTAATTTTTAATTTCACAATATGCTTTACAATGGTCTTAAAGGAGAATACTTCCGGGAAATTTGAAAGGCGATGGTATAGACGCATAAAGCATTTCATTTTTACGATTCTAGATAAATTGTAAAATGAAAGTAACACCCATTCTATGGTATTTATAAATGCATTTCACTTTTTTAGATTAACAGTCGTATAAGGTATAATTAGTCCAGCTGCTATTTTTTCTATTCTAGAAACCGATCGCGCATTTGGTCGATAAAGCCAGTGTTTAAAGTCGTTCAGCTGCAACCAAAATTCATTTCATCCAAAATTAGCGTCGTACATCCAAAAGATGTCGGCAGTATAAATGCAGGTGCTAATTTTGAATAAAATATTAAATAAAAACCCAAATTTTATGGAAAAAGTACTACTTATAAAAAACTTATATTCAGAAGCATTTAGGAATCTGGGACACCAACTTGTGAAGCATGGTTTTAAGGTTTATTTTTGGGCATGTGTAGCCCTATATGCCATTGTATTATATGCCTTTAGTTATCGCATTTTTACAGGATTTGCCTGGGATTAATACAAGATTGATTTAACGCAAAGCCCTTTGATACTAAATCAAAGGGCTTTTTAGTGGTATAAATCAGGGTGCAATACAGCCTTAGTGAATGACACGCCTACTTACCAAATGCTTACCAACATCCATTGGTTCGTATAAGATTAATTGAATAGCTGTGGCGCACTGCGGATTGATTATAGCGTTACAAGGCGCAAGCCTCTTAAGGGTTATAGTTTACCAACTCCAAAATGAATTGAGCTTTTTATTATCCCTTTTATCATTTTTAAGATGCATTTGGTATACGTGGGCCTGCATGTGGTCAAGATCTTTTTTTATGTAATTATTCGAACTATACTTTTGAAAATTGAAAGTTCAAAAATTGTTGGAATGCAAAGCCTCAAAACCCGGCAACCCGAAAAACATACTTCGGATTGCCGGTTCTTGCCTTATTATTCGGTTTACTTCAAAAACTCCAACCCTTCCATCTTTTCCAACCTTGCAATAATTCCCCATCCATAGAAGTCATTGGCCACTGCGATGATTACCTCGTTTTCGCCTTGCTTAAGAGGCAAAGAGAATCTGGCGTTTTGGATAGAAATCCTGCCATCCGGGTACTTGCGCATGGCTGGTTGGAGATACAGATTCTTATCTAAGAATACTAACTGTCCATTGACAAAGACCCAAACCTCATCACTGAACCCTAGCTGGATGTTTGGAAATGAGGCTTCTAGGCTACTGATCTTAGCTTTTAAAAAGAGGAGTTTGCGGGTTTGGTTGGCTCCGAATTTTCTGGTAAGATTGATCAATCCTGCATTCTCAGCCATAAGTATTTCGGTGAATTCCTCATTTTCTGGCAAACTGGAGTGAAGGGGCTCATTGCCCGAAGGCAGGTCAATCGGAATGGTTGCGCTCCATTGCCTGATGTAATTGGCATCATGGTCGGTGAGGTCAGGTGCGGGAATGGCAGGCAGATCTTCCACTTGATCCGGTTTCACTTGGAAATTTGACACCAGCATCCCCCCGTCTATGCCGATCATCATGCCATTGCCTGTCCCTTCCAGTTTCGGGATATGAAGTGCAGGCCTGTTCATGTTATTGACATACACCCTCATTTGAGCACCATTGACCACCATCTTCAGGTGGTTGGGTTTGTTTGCTTCAAAAAATGCCGGGCCTTGGTATTGGGGATACATATCCCACATATTGACGCCTGCAAGGATGGGGGCGTATTGAATGGCATCATTTGCCCTTGGATTACTGGGACGTGCCCGGATATAAAATATTTCTGAATTATTTCCTTCGGCTTCTGCCCGGAAGTACACTGTCGGGGAAGATCCTAAAGACATTGTCCCAGTCGGTTCAAAATCAAACTCTATGGTCCCATTCCAAAATTCAACATCTTTGGGAATCACAGCGCCTTGGTTGCCGGCCATGATCTGCATATACCGGGTACCGTTCCTTTCAGAAAAGGTAACTTTTCCTTCTTTGTATTCCCAATTGTCTTGAGTAAGTTCTATATGTTGGGCCATTGTCGATTGGCAGAACAGAAGAAAGTAAAATAGTAATTTTTTCATTTGCTATTGGTTTATTCTGCAAATGATAGAAAAATGTTTGTTTCATGGTGTTCAAATTCATTTCAAGTTCATTCAAGATGATTCCAAGGCATTTATTGAGTATTTTTGTAGCCAAACCAACTGACTATGGCTATACAAGCACTTCTGGCTGCAATTGAAGAAAGGCTTAACCGTGGAAAATCGGAAAACTGGACCCAGTATGATTTCGAGCAATTGAGTGAGACGATTTTTGATGCAACTCATGTCCGGATCAGTGTGACCACCCTAAAGCGTATCTGGGGTAAGGTTAAAAATACCCATACTCCCGCGATCCAAACGCTGAACACGCTTTCACAATTTGCAGGCTTTGCTGATTGGCGGGATTTTGAGCAAAATTATCTTAAGAAAGATACCTTGGAAGTGGATAAAAAATCCATTACCAAAACAAAAGGTAAACGCTTGCCAACTGCCAGGCTAGTTTGGAGTCTTATCGGGTTGTTGTTTGTATTCATCATATATGTTGGATTCCAGAAGGTGATGCAACCCATTATCAATCCCACTGACTATTCCTTTTCCCTCGACAAAATCAAAACTACAGGAGTACCCAACTCAGTAGTGTTTAGTTATGATGCATCCAACTCGCCAAACGATTCTGTTTATATCGTACAGACTTGGGATATAAGGCGAAAAACATTGGTTCCCAAAAATGGGAATAAGCACTCGGCGATCTATTACTATCCAGGGTTTTTCAATACAAAGTTGATCATCAACAACCAGATCGTCAGTGATCAGGATCTTCAAATCAGCAGCGATGGCTGGTTAGGCTTGGTTGAAACTGCAGACAAACCAATATATTTTTCCCAAGAAGAAATTCGTTCAATGGAAGGTGTAAAGGTGGATGGGGAACTGCTGCAGAACCACCAAATCCCTACTATGCCTTTATCCCCCAAAGTGCGTTTTTTCAACCAGCAGGACATGGGGGATTTGATCAATGATGATTTTGAATTCGAGACCGAAATCAGAAACGCTAACCATGAATCAGACAATATTTGTCATTTTGTCCAGGTATTGATCCAGTGCAAAAATGACATTATTATCATTCCGCTGGTAGACCGAGCCTGTATCGGGGATTTGCAGCTGGCATATTTGGGACATTATCTGGATGCCAAGTTTGAGGATTTGAGTGGCTTTGGTGCCAATCCGAGTGATTGGACCAAACTGAAAATCATTTCTCGGAATGGCCAAGCGGGTATTTTCGTCAACGACACCTTAGCCTTGGAGTTAACTGCCAAAAACACACCCGTCGGGATTGTGGGCGTCCAATTCCGATTCACTGGGGCGGGGGAGGTCAAATATGCTAGATTTCGTGACAAAAATGGGCAGGTGATTCAATTGTAAGAAAGATGTTTAAATGGGATATTAGGACTTCCAACTATTTGTTCGAAAAAAAAGAAAGTACTCAAACAGAAAGCAAAACCCAAATTCTTAGACATTTGGTTTCGTTTATACTCCCAGTCACAGTGCTAATAATTGTCCCGGTTTCAATAGAAGATGATTTTCATCTTACGGGGATTTGGTCAATTGTTCCAGGCAGTATATTTATTTGTACTGGGGTATTGGTTATTATTTATACAATTCGAATGTTCATAAACATAGGAAAAGGGACACTTGCACCCTGGGACCCAACCCGAAATATAGTAACTGTTGGTCTATATGGTTATGTTCGCAATCCAATGATCCTTGGTGTGTTCACGGTGTTGATAGGAGAGTCCATATTTTTTACCTCTTTAAATATTGCTGTTTGGAGTATCGTATTTTTTATTATCAATACTGTGTATTTCATCTTTTCTGAAGAACCTGGGTTGGAAAAAAGATTTGGAAAGGAATATCTTGAATACAAAAAGAATGTTCCACGCTGGATACCAAGGATTAAACCCTGGCATCATGAGGAAATAAATAGAGACAAGAATTTTAATTGACAAATTATGCCATAAGAACCAACAAAAAATGGAAGCAATCGAGAAACAGATAGAAAAGATAAAAATTGCCCGGATGACCGGAGCCTGGTATTTGCTTCTGGCGATTACGGGAATGTTGGGATTTTTGGTTTTACATCCTCAGATATTTATTTCAGGAGATCCGGAGCAAACGCTCAGTAACCTGACAGAAAAAGAATCCTTTGCGAGGGCAAGGCTATTATTAGAAATAGCTGTTGTGGGCTCTCAGTCAATGGCCGCACTCTGGTTCTACAAGCTCTTCAAAAATATTAACCCCACAGGTGCAATGGCTACTAGTCTTTGGGGAACGGTGAATGCTGTTGTCATATTGATCAGTGCGATTTCCATCGGAGTGGCCATTAAGGTTGCAAATGGTTCTTTATTGACACACGATCTTAAAGTTTCAGCAATTCACCTCTAGGAGCAGTTCAGCTCAAATGCATGGGGAGTAGGGGGGCTTTTCTTCGGGCTTTGGCTTATTCCAATGGGCTATACAGTTGCTAGTTCCCAACGAATGCCCATCTGGCTTGGCAGGATATTAATGCTAGGCGGCTTTGGGTATATCTTGAACACTTTTATCAATTACATGGGAATTTCCTCAGATTTTCTGAATATCCTAGTGATACCGGCCACAATCGGAGAATTTTGGATGATTGGATATTTGTTGATTTTTGGGATACGTCCTTCTAAATGATTTGCAGGGACGACCCTCTTACTGATCACCTTTTAATTCTTGGCCAAAATTCAGCGCTCCCTGTGGTAAAATCGTTTAGTACATCATTTTCAAATATCCGTTCTGAACCAATTAGCTGACCCAAAAACTTATTGATAACAGAACCAAAATACACCGGTTCAGTGTAAGTGGAATAACCTATAATTTCTATTTGCGATCTACCCCAAAACCGTACTCAACTTAAACATGGGTAGGTACATAGATACCAAAATGACCCCCACAAAAATGCCCACGATGACAATGATCAAGGGTTCCATAAGTGTGGATAAAAGCTTGGATTTTTGCTGTACTTCAATGGAGTATTGTTCGTTCAGCCGCTGAAATATAAACTCAGTCTGATTGGTCTCCTCGGCTACTTTTACCAAAGACACCATTTTAGTGTCAAAGATTTTGTTAGCTTTTAGGCTTTCGTTGAGACTTACCCCTTTTAGAACACTGGCTTCCACTTGGGTCAAAGCCTGCTGTAAGGGATAAAAATCGATCATTTTCTTTACGAGTTGAATACTGTTCAGCAATGGTACTTTAGAGGAAGTAAGCAGGGCAACTGCCTGGGTGAACTGTGCTAAATAAACAATCCGGATAAAGGGACCTATTAAAGGCAGTTTCATCAACAAATAATCCTTATTTTTCTTAAACCATTCCTTTTTATTAAAAGTACTGCGCAGTACCAGAAGTATGAGCAAAACCAATAGTACCAGCCAACCGAAATCTTTGATAAAGTTAGAGGCACTAATAATCATTTTGGTGATGGGAGGAAGCTCTACCTTGTTCTGTTTAAAAATATCTTCGAACATGGGTACTACCATACGAAGCATAAATACCACAACCAGTACTGCGGTGACCAAGATGATGATAGGGTAGGTGAGGGCGTTCATCAGCCCCCTGCGCTGCTCGTTTTTACGGGTAAAGAATTTGCCCAGTTCTTCCAGAATCCGTGCCATGTTACCGGTTTCTTCTCCGATTTTAATGGAATGGTACTCGTACTCCGTAAATTCCTTTCGGGTCTTTAGGATATCGGAAAAGCTTTTTCCGGCCACCAGAGCGGTCTCCATTTCGGTATAGAAGGTACGCAACTTCTCCTTTTTTTGATTCCCAGCCAAAAGGGCCAGGGCTTCTCTAAGATGGATGCCTGCCTTTAACAAAACGGAGAGCTCGGTATAAAAATCTTCCTTTTTTTTATTGTTGAAAAAGGTACCGAATACCTTTATTTCGGTCTTTAGCAGGCGGGTCAGTCCATCCGTTTCAGTCCGTTTGGTAGCGGGTGCTACACTATGTTCCAATTTAAAACCCATGGTCTTCATTTAAATAAGTAGACGCCGAATTCTCTTTGAACAGAAATAAGCGCTGCCCTCCAAACCCTTTTTCTGTCTGTAAAAGGAGCGCATCGATTCCTCCGTGGTGGACTTCCTTGTTTTCAAAAAAGAAGGTTTTCTCTGCCAGTTTTAGGTGAAAGGTATCGAGGTCTCGGATGACATAGGATTCCTCAAAACGGTACGAATGACTTCCGAGTTCATTGGTAAAGAACAGTTGTTGCTGGTTTTCATCAAAGTACACCCGGTTGTACCGGTTCAGGTCCATCCAGAGTGATTGTCGCAGCAGATTTACTTGGGCATGGTTCCCGTAATTATGCTGTATGCCTTGCATGTGTTGCTGTACCAACTGCAGTACCGCGAAGGCCATGCCCACTACAATGGAGGTGATGACCAAGACCACCATCATCTCGCTTAAGGTAAAGGCCGGAACCTTGCTGGTTTTAATGCGCATATCGGATACGGTTTTCAAGGGTTTGTTCCCGTGTTGGATGTTCCGCCCTAAAAAGCAAAACACCTGCATTATTCAGCCCCTCAGGGGCGATACTAATCTCCCAACCTTCCATAGACTCATAATACGGAATGGTAAGGGTTCCATGCTGGAATTCATACTGTAGTTGGTGTAAACGGGTGCCTATCACGGTCGTATGTTGTTTCATACTCATGGCAAACATGGAGTTCAGCAGCATACTCGACATCATAAAGATGATAACGATTAATACAGTAGCCACCAACGTCTCCATTAGGGTAGACCCCTTTATTCTTTTTAGTACATCCATTTCATATAGTTTTGAGCACTATCCGTATCCAGAGGGAGTCCGACATAGGTAGCGGGTAAGCTGCTTCGGTCTATAGTTCCCCTATACAAATGATTCTGATAAATGCTCCCATTTTCAAGTGCAATAAAGGCATCAGTGTATACCCTGCCCAAAACTGACCCCTTTAGTTCCAGATTCTTAGTACAATATATTTCCCCCAGAATAGTGGTTCCCTCAGTAATGTGGATTTGTGGGACATGCTTGTAGCCTTCCGAATCCTCTAGATAGAGCAGCATGCCATGTACTTCGCTCCCTGTATCAATTAAAATATTAGGCTCCAAATCGATGGGGTTTTGGATAGGAGCATCTAGCCTGGGCTGTACTACCAGAGCGGTGGGATAGGATAAACGACACTGTTTCCCTACGGTAATATGTTTTGAGGCAATAGCTTGAAAATAGCCCGATACCCCGTCTTTTATGCGTATCTCGGGGGCAATAAGAAGGACATCCTTTAAATGGGTATTTGGATGTACCGTTATACTTTGAAGAGCATGCACCACAATATTGCCTGTTAGGGTAACACCTTCCAAAGTAAGATTGTGATCTTGGATATAGGCGGTTGGAGAGGCAAAGGAATTCAGGAGCTCCAAACCGGGTCGAAGGGTTACTGTCTCCCCGTTGGGCTGATAGTCTGGGCTAGTGAGATAGTCAATCTGCTCCAGAATTTCACGGTCCAATGGGGGCAATTGTTCCTTGCTCACCCGCTGTTCACCAAAAACCAGTTGCTTGTGGAGATAGGCATTGCCTGCAATATTCCCCATCCGGAGGCCTTGTTTGGGCAAATAGACATTTCCGGTTAGTTTGGACTTGCCGGCAAGTACTAGGGGACGTTGCCGATCCCGGAGATAGAGGGCTGTAGTATCGGTATTAGATGCGGTACCTACTAGTGCTGTTTTTTCAAAAGCAATAGCTCGGTGATTGGCTTTTGAATGCCATTTTTGGTAAATCCCCCAATAATTTTTTTGCACCTTTATTTCGATGTCCATTGGACCATAGGGGGGAAGCAGCAGGGAATCTCCCGATTTTAGATTTTCTCCAAAAGCGTATTGCAGACCATAATCCGCAGCAAGAACCACCTCTACGGTCAGATCGGTTTTTTTGTTGAAATGGGAATGGGAATGTGAAATCAAAACAAAGGTGAGCAATAGGATGGCAATGATAGCCCCTATAAAAAGCACAAACTGAAGTGCTCCTGCAGGTATCTTTTGGAGCCCTTTCATGGTGTCAGCGGTATGGTTTTGATCTGCGACCCGTATTTTACCTTAATACTAGTACCATTTCCTGCTAGCAGTTTTACTTCCCGTTCTACCTGTTGAAGCGACATCATAACATCTTGTCCGTCTATAGAGACAAAGAAGATTTTATTTCCTGTAGTACTTTCGGTTACCAGACCGGAGTAACGGATTTGTTTTTCAGGGACAACGGCAACCTTAGGTTTTGCTTTTTTCAGGGTCGTGGTATCTTTTCTTTTAGGCAAGGTGCCTAAAAATGGATCCCGGTAATCGGCCACGATGCTAAAAGTATCTTTCTGTGGGAAAGCAGTAGGTTTAAATCGCTCACCGACAGCGGAGTTTGTCAAGGGTATGGGATTTGGCCTAAGGCTCCCCAGAAGCTTAAACCCCAATATACCCCAAATAATAAGCACGAGTCCTAGCAGCAGATATGTCTTTTTGTTCCGTTTCAAGTCGTATGAATGAATTTATGGGTTTACATTGACTATAAACGTACCAGTAGCAAAATCGGTTGCGAAAATACTGTTGATACCTTTTACCCGCCATTGAAAATTACCATTGGATAAAGGAAGACTGGCTTTGGTTCCCAAAAAGGTGCTGTCTACAACAATGATGCTGTCCAGAAGAATTTGGGAAGCATTTTCAAAATTTGGGGTAGCCACCTGAATCAGGTATCCATCGGCATCCAAAATACCGTTCCAGTGAAAATTCACCGTTGCGGTATGTACCACGGTACTGTCTTTCGGGGCCAGTAGTTCTATGGCGGTGTTTGAAATATCCGGCACCTCCAACAGCTCCTCACAGGAGCATATACCTAAAATTCCAATTATTAAAGCGAATTGTATTAGTTTATTTTTTTTCATTATTTGTACTTTATAACAAGCGTAGCTCAGATACAGTGTGGGAAATTACCATTCCCTGTAAATGGCGAAAGGTCATATTTTAAGATAAGGTTTGGTGTTATCTAATTTATTGGCTTTAGGGGAAGTCCCCTTGGGGCAATTGGTTTTATCGATGCTGATTAAAGCGATTTTTTCTTTTCCATATTGATCCAATTCCCAGCAGAAGCCTACGGTATTATAGTCAAATACATCCAATTCAGAAAGGGCTATACGTTGTCGCTCTTGGCCCAATACACATTCCAATTCCAACAAACCATGATGGTTTTCAGTAAGGAAGATTCCTTGTGCTTTTGCCAGTGTTTGAGCTTGCTTACTTTCCACCCGAAAAGAAATACGGTTCACGAGTTTGGCATCTTCTTCCTTGGCAAGGTAGGAGCGTAATCCACGATTTTCGTCTGCATTTAATTGTTGCTGAAGAACCATCATATCCGTAATTTCCAGAAGAATATAAGTAGGCTTATTTGGTAGGGAATCTACGTAAACAACTGTAGTCTTCTGACCTCTGGCAGCTTTGTAGTCGGCATATTTTCGAAACTCTGATCGGTTGAACGGTACTTCCTTCATAGCTACAGCTACGGCTGTGGTAAGTACAGGATTTCCATAGGGATAAAAATCTTGGTACAATAAACTTTTGCCGGGTTTTCCTAGGACTCCAAGACCGGGAAGAGTAGCCGTTTTTAATTGAGTATGCCGCAAAGGGGTACAAGAAAAAATTAAAGCTAGAAACAGCACAAATGGAATTGATTTCATACATAAAATTCTTACAAAGATTAACGTATTTATCTTATAAGTGTTATATAGAAAGTGCAGAAATATGGGTTTAAACTTGGTAGTTCAACGAAAAAATGGTCTGAGAAGACCTTTTCGTGGACTGATTGGCAAAAAGGTTGGTAGTAGAATCGTTGTTCGTTGATCGGGTGAAATAGGAATCAGAAGGGATATTCCAGCCCAGTATTTAGCTACTTTGAATGCAACCGAAACTGCACGAAAGATGCTTCTCCCGTACTATGGATCAGCATGACAAGATCCTGTTTAGAGGCAAGTATCATCTACAAAATCAAATCTGAGTTTTTGGATTTTGCGTTTCTGGTTTCAGAGTTTGGGGCTGATAAACTGCACACTGATGACTACAACTACCTACTGACTTCGTCTCAATACTCACTACAGATTCGTTGTTCGTTTATCGTTGACCGTTGATCGTTCTTTTCAACGTTTTACTTCAACTCTAAACTCATAACGCTGAACTTTTTGTTCAACATACACTATACAGTATACAATTTCACCCTAGCGTTTCAACGAAAAATGCCCTGAAAATACCTTTCCGTTGCCATAGATAAAACGAAACCAGTAATCGGCGGACGGTAAGGGAACTCCTTTATAAGTACCATTCCACCCGAGATCCGCTGGAGATAGTTGTTGTACCAGTTTCCCATATCGGTCATAAATATAGACTTGCGCCTCCGGAAAGCTGTCTGCTCCAATCAAGTTCCAATGTTCGTGTAAATCATCCCCGTTTGGGGTAAAGAATTTTTGATAGCCTAATGCG
>JBGTEN010000340.1:0-2757 GCA_041747755.1 Arenibacter sp.
CGAAGATGTACATCTGGCTGCCAAATCCAATGCTACAATAGTCATTTTAATGGGGATGTCGAAGTTGGGGTCTATAGTAGAATTGTTTAAAAAAGAAGGTAAAGCACAACTCCCGGTTGCCATTATCCAAAATGGAACCACACCGGAAGAAAGGATAGGAATAGGGACGATAAATACGATAGAAAAGGAAGTTGAACGGCAAAAATTGACTAACCCTGCAATTATTATTATTGGAGAGGTAGTTTCCCATAGGGTAGCCATTTTGAAGTTGCAATCAGCTGAATTAAGTAGTAATTTCGCTGAAAAGTTGAGCTGATGGAACGGAATAATTTATATCCCATATTCTTAAAGGCTTCGAACCTCAATATCCTTATTGTAGGAGGTGGAAATGTTGCCGAGGAAAAATTGACTTTTCTGACCAAATCCAGTCCGGATGCCAATGTGGTTATGGTTTCGCCTATGTTTCGGGAAGGTACTATGCAGTTGGCTAATCAATTTGGTGTGGAATTAATTACGGATGTGTATCACCCAAAGTATTTAGCGGGAAAACATATGGTAATTGCAACTACTGATGCTCCTGAGGTTAATATTCAAGTGTATACGGATTGCAGGAAGGAAAATAAGTTGGTCAATGTAGCCGATAATCCGCCTTATTGTGATTTTTATATGGGAGGGATAGTTACGAAGGGGAATGTAAAAATTGCGATTTCCACCAACGGAAAATCGCCCACCACAGCAAAACGGCTACGTCAGTTTTTTGAAGAGGTCATTCCGGAGGATATCAGCAAAATGGTAGAAAACCTAAATGCCTACCGAAAAACATTAAAGGGCGATTTTGAAGAAAAGGTGGAAAAAATGAATGAAGCCACCAAGAAATTAGTAGAGAAATCTTTTTAGGAAGATTTCGTTATATAGGAATAATACAAACTGAAATGATTAAAACAGATATTATAGTTATAGGTGCAGGTCCAACAGGCCTATTTACCGTTTTTGAAGCCGGTCTATTAAAACTAAAAACACATTTAATAGATGCACTTCCGCAAGCGGGGGGTCAGTGCTCAGAAATTTACCCAAAGAAACCCATATATGATATTCCCGGATTTCCTGAGATTTTGGCGGGTGAATTGGTCAACAATCTTATGGAACAAATTCGACCATTTGAACCTGGATTTACCCTAGGGGAACGGGCAGAAACCTTAGATAAATTGGAAGATGGTTCCTTTGTAGTCACTACGAACAAAGGCACAAAACACCAAGCTCCTGTTGTGGTTATTGCGGGGGGGTTAGGTTCTTTTGAACCTAGAAAACCCTTAATCCCAAATATTCTGAACTATGAAGACAAAGGAGTTGCTTATATGATTAAGGACCCTGAAGTTTTCAAAGATAAAAAAGTGGTGATCTCCGGTGGTGGTGATTCCGCCTTGGATTGGGCCATATACCTAACCAATGTAGCCGCCGAAGTTTCTTTGGTGCATCGTAGAAATGAATTTAGAGGTGCCTTGGATTCCGTAGAAAAAGCGGCAGAATTGGCTAAGATAGGAAAGATAAGGCTCTACACAGAAGCCGAAGTAACCGAAGTACATGGAAAAGACCAACTGGAAGCCGTGGTTATAAAGCACAACAATCCTGAAAAAGAGGCGACATTTTTGGAAGCTGACTATTTTATTCCCTTGTTCGGACTTTCACCAAAGTTGGGGCCAATCGGCGATTGGGGGCTTGAAATCGAAAAAAATGCCATTAAGGTCAATAATGCAAAAGATTATCAGACCAACATACCGGGGGTATTCGCCATTGGTGATGTCAACACCTATGAGGGTAAATTGAAACTAATACTTTCCGGATTCCACGAGGCTGCGGTCATGTGCCAATACGCCTATCAAATCATAAATCCAGGCAAGCGCTATGTTATGAAATATACCACAGTCGGTGGGGTAGAAGGATTCGATGGCAGTAAAAAAGAAGCCAAAAAGGAAGTAGTACAAAGCATTTATTAGAAAGGCATTATCCGGCCTACAAGGTTTTAGAAAACCATGTTGGTCCAATTGCAAACCGTGTTTGAGGTTTCAAACCTACAAGATTATCAAAGACCCTATAAATTAGGCTTAAAAAGACTATGCAGTCGGAGGTCGGAAGCTGGAAAAAAACAACCCATTTTCCTTGCAATTACAAAGGCAGTGACGTTACTTTGCACCCAGTTCATTATCAAATTGAAATTGTTATCAAGAAAGGTGGAGGGAATAGACCCTTAGAAGCCTTAGCAACCCTTTAACCTTAAAGAAGGTGCTACATTCTATCTGCCGGTGGCGGACTAGATAACTCAGAAAAAGGCAGAAATTTCTGTTTTTCCTTTCTTGATGTATTATTTGTTTTGCGTTACCCTTTTTGCAAAAATAAAAGGGTCGGGCTATTCGCTGTATCTTTTTCGCTTCTTTTAAAAGTGAAAAAGGATGCCGCTACTATCCCTAACGCAGTTATCGTTGTGAGAATATCTTAAAGTTAGATAGCTGGGAGGTATTACACAAAATAGAACTAATATAAAGTAGGTACGACCGAAATCGAGGAAAAACTAAAATGAAGAGCATACAAGAATTATTAAGGGAGCGAATATTAGTGCTAGATGGTGCCATGGGTACCATGTTGCAACGCTATAAATTCACCGAGGCAGATTTTAGGGGAGAACGCTTTAAAGATTGGGCTCATCCATTGCAGGGTAATAATGATTTGTTGTCCCTAACGCAGCCAAAAGCCATAGAAGAT
>JBGTEN010000341.1:0-13408 GCA_041747755.1 Arenibacter sp.
GCAGGCATCAGATCGGCCATCATTCGAAAATGAGTCTCACTATCCCGTAATTTTTTATAAAGCAAAACCTGTTCACTTACCTCATTGGCTATGATGGCAATGCCATCAATTTCTCCAAATTTATTACGTTGTGCATGGTAGATAAACGTGTAGTGCATTTGCTCCGGTTTACCTCCCCGAACCAGTATAACTGGCATTTCATGCGCATAAAATGTCTCTCCCGTGGTAAAGACCTCCAATAAAATTTTATCGATACCCTGTGTCACTATTTCCGGTGCCACGTCAAAAAAAGATTTTCCTATTACATCGTTTCCCTTACCCCATGAATTTAAAATAGCATCATTTGCGATTTCTACAATCATTTCCTTACCCTTAAATATAGCGATGAGTGAAGGAGAGCTATAGATCATGTTGTGATACCTTGCTTCGGTTTCTTCTACTTTTTTTCGTGATAGCACCTGTTCTGTAACATCATTGGCCACCACCATTATTTCTAAGATCTTGTCATTGTCTTTTTGTAAAGGTTGAAAAACAAAATTATAAAAACCGTTAACCCTTTCTGTGCCCTTAACAACATATAAAGGCACCTCAGATCCGGTATAGGGTTGGGCTGTTTCAACCACTTTGTCAAGAAGCTCCTGAATACCCTGAGTTTTTAACTCAGCTAAGGATTCAAACAAAGATGTCCCTATAAAATCCTTTCCTTTTGCAATTATTTTTAAATAAGCATCATTGGCTATTTCTACCGTAAAGTCCGGAGCTTTTAAAACCATTATCGGTACAGGAGCTTGCAGCAAAAGATTTTTGAAGCTTACCAGATGTTCTTGTTCTTTTTGTCGCAATTTTAGTTTTTCGGTGATATCAACCATAGCCAATAAAATCAGCCTTTCTTCAGTTCCGTTTCTAATAATCTCGCTCGCGTTCAATAGTAATGTACGATTGCCAATTTTCGAAAAATGGCGGCTTAGCTCATAATTTTCTAATCGAGTTGTTTTAAATAATACATCTTCAAGCAATTTGCGTAACTCAGGGACGTTCCATTCACCTTCTTCCAATCCGAAAAACGGCTTATCTACTATTTCAAGCATCTCTGTAATCTTAAACAAATCAAGAAACGCTTTATTTGCAGAGCGTATATTAAAATTTTTATCTAACACTGTCAGGGGCTCATGAATTGTGGATACAACAGCCTCCGCAAATTCCTTGGCCTCTATAAGCTGCTCATTTAAACCAATAGTTTCCTGGTTTATGATGGTAAGCTCTTCATTGGTACTCTGAAGTTCTTCCTTACTTGTCTCCACTTCCTCATTTAAGCTCTGCATCTCTTCATTACTACTCAACAACTCTTCGTTGCTGGTTTGTAGTTCTTGATTAACATATTCCTGATCTTCAGTAATGGTGCGCATATCTTCTCGCAATTGCATCAGCTCCTGGTACAATGATTCTATCTGGAGATCTTTTTTGTCTTTTCTTATTTTCTTTCCTTCAGCTGCCAGTTTTTCACCATTTTCAGTGGGAATAAAAAATGGCTTTTCATTAGATGTAAATTTCTCTTTAAAAACGAGTAGGTAATGAGGTTCAAGAATATGTGGCAGTGGTACCAATTCAATATCAATGTTTTGAAAACTATTATGTGCACCTTCCCTCAACTTATCATACAGGGGGACATTTTCCCTTACAACAGTTCGTTTTTCTTTTTTTGCCTTTTGTACCATACTCCGCAATTCAAAAGCAAGCCCTTGTTTTGCCATTTTTAACACATTAAAGCTGGCATTTCCTGGTGCAGGTTCCAGGTATTTGGAAGTATTTCCCCTAAAGTGTAAAATGTCCATTGACTCATTGATTATTACACTTGCTGGTGTAAATCTATTAAGCATAATGTCATTCGCTATTTTTATAAAATCCGATCCACTATCTTGTCTGTAATCCCAATCATTTTTTTGGTTACCATTTCTTTCACTGGAATAGGAATTACTAGGAGTGAAACGCCCTGTACCTTCTTTCCTCTTGAATACCTTTGTGTTTTTCTTACAGGTAGTGAAAAGAGATGGAACCAGACTAATAGTTTCCGACTTTCCCAACAATAAATAACCCTCCGGATTTAAGGCATAATGAAATGCGAACAGCGCTTTCTTTTGAAGAAAAGGCTCCATGTAGATGAGCACATTGCGACAGCTTAAAAAGTCCATTCTCCTAAAAGGTGGATCATTAAGAAAATCGTGTATTGCAAAGACACAAATATCCCGAATTGCCTTTATCACTTGATAGCCTTTCTTACTTTTTGTAAAATACCGTTCAAGTTGTTTAGATGACAATTCCTTAACATCCTTTTCTGAGTAAATGCCCATCCTTGCTTTTGCAATTACAGGTTCGTTGATATCTGTTCCAAATATTTGAACGTTAGCAACCGTATTCTTTGTGCCCTTTTCTTCAAATAGGTCATAGAAGATGGAAGCAATAGAGTATACCTCCTCTCCTGTGCTGCAACCTGCTACCCAAATTCGTATATTTTCTTCACCATCTTTATTTTTTATAATGTCGGGAAAAATGGTATTGCGCAGGTCTTGGAATACCTGGGAATCCCTAAAAAAAGCAGTTACGGGTATTAATAAATCTAAGTATAGCAGGTTGCGCTCTGTTTTACTTTCATTCAAAAAATCCAGATAGGATGCAGGTGTACTCATTTTATTTAAGACCATTCTGCGAAGAATCCTCCTGTAAATAGTTGTATGCTTATAATGGGTAAAATCAGTTCCTTTCCATGTTCGAAGAAGGGCAAGTATTTGATGAAAAACAGTCTCATCACTAACCGTTGTATCATTTTTATTGATTCCTTGAATAATCTGTGTAACCTCTAACAGTTTTTTCGGTATCTCCCCGGGAGGCAAAATAAAATCTACAACACCTGCGCTTATGGCATTATTGGGCATTTCCGTGTAGGCTGCAGAATGCTCATCCTGTGCAAAAGTAATACCTCCTTGATCCTTGATTGCCTGTAATCCCAACGTACCATCTGATGCGTTTCCCGATAATACAACACCAATAGAATGCGACTGATGCACTTCTGCTAATGAAGTAAAAAACAGGTCTATTGGCAGATTACTCTTCATACTGTTCAAACGCGGACTAAGTTCCAATACCCCATTATTGGCAATCAACATTTTATTAGAAGGAATAATGTAGATATGATTAGGAGCAACTTTTATTTCATCGGTTATTTCCAGAACCGGAATTTCGGTAACCTTTTGCAAAAGTTCATTTAAAATGCTTTCGTGATTGGGGTCTAAATGTTGTACCAGAACAAAGGCCATTCCCGAATCTTTCGGAATAGCACTTAATAGTTGTTTAAACGCATCTAGCCCCCCGGACGAGGCTCCAACACCAACAACAGGGAATGCATTCGTGGATTTAACGAGTGTTTTGGCATGAGCTTCAGGAAGCTGCTCGGATTTCATGGTTGTTTGGTTTTAATCTTTTGTAATTACAAAACCCTCTTGATTTGGTAATTGAATAGTTTTTGTTGCGATAAGATTCAGGATTTTATAGATGACCCTTCTAAGTTCCATAAAATCCGATGGCTTATTAATAAGGTAATGAGCTGCATCTTTATAAATTTGCTTTACCTTATGTTCTTCCATAATTGATGAAAAAATAATGACCGGAATATCTTGTAACTGATTATTTCGCTTTATTTCACCCAATGCTGCAAAACCATTTTTGCGAGGCATATTTAAATCAAGAAAAACCACATCCGGAAGCTTTTTAACGTCTTCCTTCAGTAATTGAAGTAACTGTTCTCCATCGACTACGAAAATAAGTTCTGTATTTAAGGGTAAACTTTCTATGGCGTCTTTAAACAGAAGCCTGTCACTTGGGTCATCTTCAGCGAGAACAATACGCAACTTGATCTCAATAGGAGTAAATTCATCTTTTACATTCATCTTAAATTTAGTAAAAATTATTCATCCGGGCAATTAAATAGCTCCTTGAAGTGCTGCCATATATGTTTTAACGAATGTCGGTAACTTAAAAATTTTTACTTTCAGTAAAGAACGACCTATAATAGAAAGAAAATGGAGTCTCTTAGAATGGTAAATATACCTAATAGAATCCTATTCTTATTCAATCAATACGTTTAATCACAGAGTTAAACTTCCCTCATTTCCTTCAATCAAATTACTTCCCGTAACAGCAGATGCAACCGTTTTTATAAAATTTACCATTTTGTTGCCGTCAGTGTCCCAATAATATGCAGATGTAGGGACCACCTTTATTAGGGTAATGTTAGGATCATCCTTCCCATTTGGAAACCAGACTTCAATCTCCGGACTCCAGAGTTCTTCTATCCTACTCTTATCACTATTAATTACCGCTTCTCCATTTACTATAAGATAGCTACTTTTCCCGGGATGTGAATAAAACAATTGTACTTTATTATTCTCTAAAATTTCCATGTTCTTTTCACTATTCCTTTCACTAAAAAACCAGATATTCCCCTGACTGCAAACCTCTTGTGTTGACATGGGACGGCAGCTGGCTCCATCATCTTTTTTAAGATTAGAACAAAGTAGACAAATGTCTATTTCATCAACTAAACTTTTAAGTTTATCGCTAGCTGCCGTACTGTATAAATTTTTAGTGTCTCCCATAGTCATCAATTGTTCTTCATTTACATTTTATTGCATTCTTCCTGACAGGTTTTAGAATGCTCCAGATGCTCCTTTAACCCCGGTAATGCTTCTGCTGCCCACGCTCTTGTCTCGGAATCGCTGCTCTCCGTACTCATCTTTTCGTAATGTGTAATTGCATCTTTATACTCGCTTACCATATGATCGCTATAGGACTTACCAAAATCTACAGCGGACTTATCCTCCATTTCCCGGTAAAGTTCATTAGCTTCATCATTGGAAGAGGGTGGCAGCGTCATGTTTCTTCTCTTTATTAATTGGGTTAAGTCTTTCAAGGATTGTGTGTGTTGATCCTCTACCATTTTACCCAATTCTTTTACATGACTAGAGTTTTCCTTTTCCTGAGCCAATTTTGCCAGACTAATAAATTCCATATCAATTTCGGCAGCTTCTGCAAAATAGGCTTGATCTTTTTCTACTCTTTTGTCATCGACTTCTGAGGGATTGTCTTCCTCGAGCACTAGCTGCTGATTTTCCTTTGTCTTGTTATCCATACAGGCTACTGTTCCTATAAGAAGTGCGCTCATTAAGGCTACCTTAAGAAGTGTGCTTTTACTATTTTTCATTTTGTTTATTTATTTTAGTTAATGTAACCTACTCTTTAGGATTTATTTTTCCCATCATATCTAAGTGTTCACCTTCTTGTAAGGTCTTCTTTTTACCGTCTTTTGTTGAGTAACTTCCATCAACCATGACCCTTGTGCCGTTATTTAATGTAATTTCTTGATTTAATGGGGTAACGATGTTGTCTTTAACCATACACATTTTTCCGTCTTGCATTATGATGCCGTCCGCTTTCATAATCACACCATCCGAATAGTCTTTAGTTACTTTTTGATTTTCCTTCATTACTGAACTTTGCGTTGAAGCTGGATAAGTTCTGCTGTTTAGATCATTGTCATGAGACTTATTTAATGATAAACTATCTCTTGTTCTACTGTTTATATCCCTGTCTTGAGACTTAGTTGTCGATATAGTATCTGTAGTGCTGTTATAATCTGTTGAGGATCCTTTCTGACCTGTAGAATCGGTTTGCGCATACCCGCATGTAATTATTAAACTTCCCGCGATTGTGTAAATTAACTTTTTCATTTTTGTGTATTTAGTGTTTATTAATATTAAAATTGAATACTATTTATTAAATCCGTTGTTTCAACGAGTAGGCATTATTTATTGTTATGAGCATTGCCCTAAAAGAAACCAAATAATAACAAAAACGACTATTGTTCCTAGACACCCACCTCCGAGTTTTTTACTCCGTAACCCGCCAATAACCCTTTAAAAATGTTGTTCATACTTCGGAATTTAAGTTGTTTATTTTTCTGTTTCTCCGTTTATTGTACCAAGAATACCTTCATCCGTTTTGGTGTTGGAGTTTTTATTTTTACGCTCTTTTCTTCGCTCCCTATCTTTGACTTCCTTAGTGGTTTCCCGAGAGTCCTCATCACCTTCCAATTGATCTTCCAATTGTTGACTTGGCTTTTTTCTGGTTTTGGCCTGATAATTTTGATTTTTGTCCATAAGGTTAAATTTTAGGTGTAACAGATTTTATATTGCCAAAATTAGGCACTCGTTTCGGGTTAAGTATTACAGAATTATTGTTTATAATTGTATTATTATCAATTATTTAATAAAAAATAGATTGCTTTTTCTATTCTAATTTTGAAAATCCGAGTGTTAGATTAGATCATTTTACTTGCATGAATTGAAGCTAACTACATTGTTCTGGCTCCTAATTAGTGCCGATTGATATCCTCTCTTAAGTTTAAACCTTATAAATGAGCTCTCCTATCCTTTCAGATTTGTGATACAGCCTAAAATCTAATGATTAACAAAAAATAACATTTTAAACGTGTATTTTAAACACTTTTTAATTATATTTAGTTTTTCTATTTGTCCACCTATTTTGAATACTGAATATCTTGAAAAAACACTCGCTTCTTTATGTTCTTTTTACCGGCGTTTTCAGCATGAAATCAGATGCCCTGATGAACAGTTGCATAGCGAACAAACAGATCTTACACCTTTAAAATAAAAGCTTAAAAGTGACGCATAAATTTAACATCCTAACTTTTCTTCTTGTTCTCCTTTTCCCTTTTTTGGTGGAAGCACAACAGGAAAAAACAACCAATCCAATCCTTTTCGCTGATGTTCCTGATCTTTCCATGATTCGGGTAGAAGACACCTACTATATGAGTAGTACTACCATGCATATGAGTCCGGGTCTTCCTATTATGAAATCGAAAGATTTGGTGAATTGGGAATTGATAAGTTATGCCTATAATACCTTAGGTAGCAGTGACGAATTGGATTTGAATAATGGTAAAAGTATGTACGGTAGAGGTTCCTGGGCCAGCAGTCTGCGTTACCATAATGACACCTATTATGTTAGCACTTTTTCATCCACCACAGGAAAAACGTATATCTTCTCAACCAAAGACCCGGAAAAAGAGCCTTGGCAAAAAATAGAATTTTCACCGTCTTACCACGACAATACCCTATTCTTTGATGATAATAGTAAAGTGTATATGATTTGGGCTGCAGGCAAACTCAATATAGCGGAATTAAAAGAAGACCTTTCGGGTGTAAAAAGCGGAACGGAAAGGGTACTCATAGAAAACGCCAGTGCTCCGGCAGGAACGAATATTATGCTCGGTGCGGAAGGCTCTCAACTTTTTAAAGTAAATGGTAAATATTACCTATTTAATATCACCTGGCCCCAGGGTGGCATGCGTACTGTTCTCATACACCGCGCAGATAGTATCACGGGACCCTGGGAGGGAAAAATTGGGTTACAGGATTTAGGTGTCGCTCAGGGAGGGCTTATTGATACTCCGGATGGTCGGTGGTTTTCCTACCTTTTCCGAGACTATGGTGGTGTGGGTCGAATTCCGTATTTAGTCCCTGTAAAGTGGGAAGATGGCTGGCCTATTTTAGGCGAAAATGGAAAAGTTCCGCAATATCTGGACCTCCCGGCTAACAAAAGTTTACTACCCGGAATTGTAGCTTCGGACGATTTTAAACGAAAGAAAAATGACAAAGATTTACCCCTTGTCTGGCAATGGAATCATAATCCGGATAATGCGCTTTGGTCTGTACGAGAGCGAAAAGGTCATTTAAGATTACAGACAGGAAGAATAGATACCAGTCTAGTTACGGCAAAAAATACCTTAACGCAACGTACTCTTGGTCCACAAAGCACCGGTTCAACATCCTTAGCAATTTCCCAAATGAAAGAGGGGGATTTCGCCGGTTTATGTTTGCTGCAAAAAGAATATGGTTTAGTGGGGGTTCACTATGAAAATGGGATTAAGAACATTGTAATGATTAGTGCCCCAGGAGGCAAACCTAAAGTACTACAGCGTATTCCTCTCACTCAAAATAAAATCTACCTAAAAGCGGAATGTAATTTTAAGGACAAAACCGATATAGGCCAATTTTACTATAGCCTCAATAGTACAACCTGGATACCCATTGGCGAACCTATTAAACTACCTTATACGTTGCCTCATTTTATAGGGTATCGCTACGGGTTATTCAACTATGCGACGCAAAATCCTGGGGGCTACGTGGATTTTGATTATTTCCATATCACAGACAACATATAGACCGAAAAGCAAGCCATTAATATGATAAAAACTAACCCTTTCAAATCAAAAATGTTAGCAATGAAAACTAAACAACTACTCCTTTTGTCCCTATTCGCCCTCTTAACTTCCTATAGTGGGACTAGCCAAAAGTATAAGAAGATAGCAAAAAATGCACCTGTATTTTCCAATGTGATCTATGAAGGGAACGATCAGATTTATATCGATAACCCGCTTAAATCTGATGAATTCTATACCCCTATATTACAGGGATGCTATCCCGATCCTGCCATTACGCGAAAGGGATATGATTACTATCTGGTATGCTCTTCCTTTGCCATGTTTCCCGGAGTACCTATTTTTCATTCCAATGATTTGGTGAACTGGAAGCAAATAGGTCATGTGCTGGACCGCACCTCGCAACTGAATGTGCATGACACCGGAATCAGTCAGGGGGTATATGCGCCCGGTATCACTTACAATCCCAAAAACGATACTTTTTATATGATTGTAACTGCATTTGCAGGCGGACTAGGCAATATTGTGGTTAAAACCAAAGATCCCTTACAAGGTTGGAGTGAGCCCATTAAGCTGGATTTCGGCGGAATTGACCCTGCTATTTTCTTTGATGATGACGGGAAAGGATATATTATTCACAACGATGCTCCGGATAAAGACAAAGAGCAATATAACGGTCACCGGGTTATCAAAATTTGGGAATATGATATTGAAAATGACAAAGTCATACCGGGTACAGATAAAATTATTGTTGATGGTGGCGTAGACCTTACTAAAAAGCCCATTTGGATTGAAGCCCCTCATATTTACAAAAAGGATGGTAAATACTATTTAATGTGTGCAGAAGGCGGTACGGGCGACTGGCATAGTGAAGTAATTTTTGTTAGTGATAGCCCAAAAGGCCCCTACATTCCGGCTACCAATAATCCCATTCTTACACAAAGGCACTTTGCCAAGGACCGTAAAAATAAGGTAGACTGGGCGGGACATGCCGATTTAGTGGAAGGACCCGATGGCAATTATTACGGTGTGTTCTTAGCGGTACGCCCAAATGATACCTTTAGGGTCAATACAGGGCGCGAAACCTTCATCTTACCCGTGGATTGGTCCGGGGAATTTCCCGTTTTTGAAAATGGACTCATCCCGCTAGAGCCCAAATTAAAAATGCCGAAAGGGGTAACCAATCAAACCGGACAAAATGGGTTCCTTCCTAATGGAAATTTTACGTTTATAGAGAATTTCTCTTCTGAAAAGCTAGACTACCGCTGGATTGGATTAAGAGGACCACGGGAAAATTTTATTTCAACTACGAAGAAAGGCCTGCACATCAACCCGTTTGAAACCCACATAAAAGAGCTTAAACCCACCTCTACCCTCTTCCATCGCCAAATGCATAATAGCTTTTCATTTACCACGACTTTAGAGTACAAACCAAACTCAGAAAAGGATTTGGCCGGCTTGGTAGCCTATCAAAACGAAAGTTCCAACTATGTATTTGGAATCACCAAAAAAGGGAAGGACTATGTGCTCTTGTTAGAGAAAAATAGCCAGCCGGACAGGCGCAGTGTAGTTATTTCCGAGGTACTTGCCAGTACAAAGCTTGATTTAAAAAATCCCGTTACCTTAAAAGTTGCAGCCAAAGGAGATGCCTATGAATTCTCTTATTCCGTTAATGGAAGTACTTTTGAAACCCTGGGAGGAACCGTTTCCGGAGACATTCTTTCAACCGATGTAGCCGGCGGATTTACCGGATGCCTTTTAGGTCTGTATGCCACCACTGGCAATGACATACAACCGCAGTAAAATACCGTGGGTGAGGTGAGGCCAATTATGCTAGAAGCTCCAGTAATTAATAAAGTCGAAGCGGTACGCGCCGTGAATCTGGCAACTATTATCAAAATAAATTCAACTAAATCACGAATTATGAAATGCCAATTTACGAATTTATCAAACCTACAGATATGATTAGTAGGGCATTAAATATAACCTTTAAATAATATTAAATACAAACAGATGAAACACTTTATTTTAGTACTGACTTTCTTCGGATCACTCTTCTTTCTTCAGGCACAGGAAACGGCCATTAAAGAGGATTTTAAACCCTCAACTAAAAATCAGCCGGGACAGGAATATCCACAAGTAAACTCTCAGGGGTATGCCCGTTTTCGAATAGAAGCACCCGCAGCTGATAGCATTAGGGTGAGTCTCGGCTTGGGTGGACAAGGCGGAACGAAATTAGAAAAAACAGCAGATGGTTTTTGGATGGGCACAACCGCAGGTCCTATGGACGAAGGATTTCATTATTACAATATCAACATAGACGGAGGTAAATTCAATGATCCGGGAGCCCTCAATTACTACGGCTCCATTCGCTGGGAAAGCGGTATTGAAATTCCGGCACACGATCAGGATTTTTATGCCCTAAAAGACGTCCCACATGGTCACGTACAACAAGTGCTTTTCCCTTCGCCCAGTACGCAAACCTCAAGACGTTCCTTTGTGTAAACTCCGCCGGGATATGAAGAAAATACCATGCAACGCTACCCTGTACTTTACTTACAACACGGCTGGGGCGAAGATGAAACTGCCTGGAGCAATCAGGGGCACGCCAACCTCATTATGGATAACCTGATTGCAGAGGGAAAAACAAAACCGTTTATCATTGTAATGACCTATGGGATGACCAACGAAACCAAATTTGGTGGTTTGCGTACCTTCGATATCAAACCCTTCCAAACCGTTCTTGTAGAGGAATTGATTCCTTATGTGGATACCCATTTTCGTACCTTGGCGGAAAGGGATCAGCGGGCCATGGCAGGGCTCTCTATGGGCGGCTTTGAAACCCGCCTGATTACCATGAACAAACCCGAGGTATTCTCGCACTACGGGCTGCTAAGTGGTGGAACGTATTCCCTGGAGGACCTAAAAGATGCACCATCCAAAATAAAATTGATATTTTTAAGCTGTGGCAGTAAAGAAAGACCGGATGCCGTAAAGGCCGCAGCAACTGCACTAAAAGACGGAGGGTATAATGCAGTATCCTATATTTCTGAAGGTACAGCGCACGAATTTCAAACCTGGCGTCGCAGTTTAAAAGAAATGGCTCCATTACTTTTCAAATAGAACATTTCTTAAACCCAACAAGCCTCGGGACAGAGCCGGCGCAGCACTATTTGAATTAAATTAGAAACAACCCAATACAATGAAAAAACATATCTTCTTAGTCCTAGGCTTTGCAACCTTGAGTACTTGCCTTATCGCTCAAACTCTTGAAAAGCAAGCTCCGACCGGATTCGACCAAGTACAGTCCGCTGTAGCAAAAGGAAAAATCGACAGTATTTACTACCCGTCCAAAACGGTAGGCACGAATCGGACTGCGATTATTTACACCCCACCCGGTTACAAAAAAGGAACCCGTTATCCTGTTCTTTATCTATTGCACGGCATTGGGGGTGACCAAAATGAATGGTTAAAGCATGGAACGCCACAGGTCATTTTTGACAATCTGTATGCGCAAGGTAAAATGGAACCTATGATTGTGGTAATGCCGAACGGAAGAGCTATGAAAGACGACCGCGCCATAGGGAATATGTTCGATCCGGAACGGGTGGAGGCCTTTTCCACCTTTGAAAAAGATTTGTTAACCGACCTTATTCCCTATGTACAAAAGAATTTTAAAGTGTATACGGACAGAGAACACAGAGCCCTTGCCGGGTTATCTATGGGAGGGGGACAATCCCTGAATTTCGGACTTGGTAATCTGGACACCTTTGCCTGGGTAGGCGGATTTTCCTCAGCGCCCAATACCAAGACACCGGAAGTACTGGTTCCGGATCCGGCTAAAGCTGCAGCCCTGCTCAAATTACTCTGGATTTCCTGTGGAGATGCGGATGGTTTAATGCCATTTAGTAAGCGAACCAGTGACTATTTACGAAAGAACGATGTACCTCATATTTTTTATGTAGAACCCGGCGGACATGACTTTGATGTTTGGAAGAATGACTTGTACATGTTCTCACAACTACTTTTTAAACCGGTGAACAAAAAATTGTTCAACAAATACAGCGTATTGGGTTCACCTGCCGCTACCAACATTCGCAATGCCCCCTATCCTCAAGTACTACCGGACAGTCGGGTTATTTTTAAAACCAAAGCCCCTGAGGCGCAAAAATTGCAAATTGATTTAGGAAAAAAATACGATATGGTAAAGGATGAAGAAGGCTACTGGACGGTGACCACTGACTCCATTACTGAAGGTATCCACTACTATTCCCTGATTATCGATGGGGTTGCCGTGGCAGATCCTGCAAGCGAGGCCTATTACGGGATGGGGCGCTTTGCAAGTGCCATTGAAATTCCTTTTAAAGGCGATGACTACTATGCAATCAAAGATGTGCCTCATGGGGATATCCGCATGAAACGCTACTTTTCTAAGGTAACCAATGACTGGAGACGGATGTATGTGTATACGCCACCGGCGTATGATGAAAATGTTAGCTCTAAATACCCGGTGTTGTATATTTTACATGGCGGCGGAGAAGACGAACGAGGCTGGGCAAACCAGGGGAAAACCGATTTGATACTAGATAATCTTATAGCAGCCGAAAAGGCGGTCCCAATGTTGGTGGTCATGGTAGATGGTAATATGCCGGGACGTGGCGGGCTTGCAGGTTTTAATGAAAATGTGCTAAAAGTATTTGAAAATGAACTAAAGAATGAAGTGATTCCCGTTGTAGAACAAAACTACAGGGTATTGACCGATGCCAATCACCGGGCACTGGCCGGTTTGTCTATGGGCGGCCTGCAAACGCTCCATGCGGGAGTAAAAAATACGGATTTGTTTTCCTATTTGGGCGTGTTTAGCTCCGGGTGGTTTGCCAACAATACAGAACTCTCCGAGTCGCAATATGCTTTTATGAAAGAACATACGGCTACCATAAACGCCAACCTAAAAAAGTTCTATATTACCATGGGCGGTAAGGAAGATATCGCCTATGAAAATTGCAAGGCAATGCTGGCCAAATTTGATGAGATGGGGATAAAATATGAATATAGCGAATATCCCGGCGGACATGCATGGCCTGTTTGGCGGCACGATTTGTTTATGTTTGCGCA
>JBGTEN010000342.1:0-6453 GCA_041747755.1 Arenibacter sp.
TCCAATAGTAAAATATAAAAGTAGAGGTATAATTCCTCATATTCCCTTTACTTTCGGGCTTGCTTTAGGTAAAAATCACAATGTAGAACTAGCCTTTACCTATTTGTCCCATATAAATGCCAAGCAATTTGGTGGAGCCGCAGCTTTGGGATTATCCTTTCCTGTGAATTAATAAGGTAAAACCAGAATTTCAACCCGACGGTTTTTTTGTCTGTTTTCATCTGTATCATTTGGCGCTAAGGGTGATGATTGTCCAAAACCTTTCACTTGCCATTTGAAAGAAGAAGCTTCCATATCCTTTTTTAAAGCAGAGGCAACACTTTGCGCTCGCTGTTCTGAGAGTTTTAAATTAGCGGAAGCACTTCCCACATTATCCGTGTGGCCTTCGATTATTACCGTTCCCTTTTCAAATTGTAAAATATCCTCAAAAAGGGTTTTTAGAACCTCAATGGCATCTTCTCTTAACTCATAGCTTCCAAACTCAAACAAAATTGCGCTATCAAGTTGAAATTTCACGGCACCACCAATAACAGCCACAGCATCAACATCTGCTCCCGGAAGAGTGCTGGGGGTGTTTAAATCTGTTAACCGAACAAAGTGAAAAGTGTCCCCGGCTTTCACAAATTCTTTGATGTCAACAGCAGCAGTACCACCCTGAATTTTGCCAATTTCAATCCATTGCACTCCATCTTTTGAAATTTCCATTTTGGTTGGTTCAATGGCTCCGAGTTCAAACACATACAAATCAGGACCATTCACATCAACAAGGACATTGTCAATAAATTCAAGTGTTAAGACTCCATTTTCACCTATATTACATACTCTTGGGTCAAAATTGTCATAAGGTAAATTTGACATCTCAGGCGGGCCAAGTGCGCCTTCAGAAAATCCGCCCTCGGGACTTCCAACCTGGTGGTTCACTACCCTGTCCGCAAAAGATAAGTCTCCCAGTGGAAGATAAACAGCATTCCCTTTTTCATCAAAATACGTATTACCGGAAGCCTCATCAGAACCATACCAATCAGGATTTAACTTTTTAAATTCATTTCTGGCGCGTTTGGATTTGGTTTGAATGGACCTGCTGTTTACATCAATTCCTTTTTGATAATTGGAAATGAATTTTTTAAAATTTTCTGAAGCATTTCCACTCGTGAGGTAATTCTCAACATCAGGGTGAAGGTTAATGACCTTGTTCTCTATGGCCTCTTTTTCAGTGGCATATTTTCGGAAAATGGGAACCTTTTTAAGCATTAAAACTTCATTTTTAGGCATATTGAAAAATTCCGATAGCAGCCCGGGGATTTCTTCCCCATCAAGTCGAGCAAGGTTTTCCAACGCAGTGATTTGTTTGCCTGTTCCGTAGAGGGTATATGCGGTTAATTTTTCATAAATAATACTCTCGGAATTGTCGCCCAGAAACACCTTTAGATTTTCCTTACCTTGATTAGTGAGCCTGTTTGCATTGCCGACTCTGGCGTTCTCAATGCGCTTCAATTGACCCTGAATCATTTCCTTTACTGTATTGAGTTCAGGATTTATTGTGCTTTTTGCCAAAAGTTCATCTGTAGAGGCCCCTACTGTATTGAATAACTGTTGCGTACTATTCTTAACCCGGTTGGTTTTTGATGTGTTGTCCATATCCTTTTCCATCAGGGAACTTTTGTCAACTTCATGCAAAAGCTGGTGGAGCTCGATTTCGCTATAAATACCTTTTTCAAGGGTTGTTTTGAATTCTTCAATGGCTTTGTCTTCTCGTTGCAAACCATTTAAAAATAGTGAAACTTCAAGAGGGTCATTGATATCGACCTTGACAACCGACGATGTTGATTTTTCCTCTTTTTTAATAGGCTCCTTAATTTCTGTTTCTAACAGATTTTCGCCGGTTTTTTTCTGAGCATTTTTTTTGTCCGAACAACAAGTAAACAGTAATAGACACATTAAATAAAAAAGCCGATACATACCTTATTAATTTGATCGTTTGTAGGCAGATGCCATAAACTCAAAATACATATACCCAAAACGGTCAAACCAATCCTCTATACCAAATTGGGATTCACATTTACCGAGTTCTATCATGGACTCTTTTAACCTGTTTATGAGTTCAATATATTTTTGGTCGTAAGCTGCTTCAAGATCACTCAATGATTTTTCTATCCCCCTGCGCTGTTCCTGCCATACAAGACCGGAAACGCCGTGAATTCCTGAAACATTATCCCCAAAAGAAATCGCTTTTCCACTAAATGATTTTGTACAATTATAAATCGTCCTGAGTTCTTCCAGTAAATAGCGCGTTCTATTGAATTCTTCCCTTGCACTTAAAAAACAGGAGGAGCATTCATCATCCTCATTTTCTGCATCACAAAATGATGGTACCCTTGGACTGTTGGGCAATGGCGCAGACGTCATGCAATCCCCTAAGGCCATATACTCATTATAAAGATTTATTCCGGCATCGACACGATCCCTTCCGCTATTAATAAATTCCCTTACATTATTGATATCCGAAGTCGGGTCATAGCCGCTTTGTTCCCTGATGGCATCTTCAAATTTTCCATTATCCAAATCCTGAGGGTTAAAGTATTGTCCGTCTGCGTAAAAACCAGTGGTTCCAGCAGGAGGTTGAGCCAATAAAGAAAAGGTTGTTCCAAAGAGAATCAATAGTACCATGGTTGACTTTTTCCCCATTAATTTTCCGGCGAGCAGACCAATTACTAAAAGGGCTATTCCTAGTAAAATGTATAAAAGTGTATTACCTTCTCTGGTATTACCTGAAGCACCTCCGGTAATGGAAGCACTTACTTCAGTTTCCTTGATTTTTCTGAATGGATCACCAAGGTGCTCTTTTATAGGCTCTCCTGCCTTGACAATAATTGAATAATTAATCTGTTCCCCGGAAATAGAACTAACCTCTATTCCAAAATCACCATAAGACCGTAGTTTAAAATGGATAATCCCATTTTTAGCGGACTTTGTGGACTGTTTGTCAGCCAAATCTTCCCAGGTATGTTTTACGAGTTTAGCTTCAAGGGGGTCTTTGTTCCCATGTCCAAAAATAAACACATCAATTAATTGAAACATGGAATGTCCTTTAACAAAGTAATATTTTGAAGTATCTTTTACCGTTCCAAGTGTAGCAATCCCTTTTTCTCCTTTCTGTTGTTTATTCTCCTGAAGTTCAAGTTTTATGGGATTGATTTTTGGGTCAAGTTCAAAAGGCTGACTATAAGAAATGTGTAAACAAAAAAACAGTAGAATTGAAATATAAGCACTGTTTCTCATGGTATCCTAATTTTTATATTTCTTCAAAAGTGCATTGCCAATTGTGATGGCATATTCCCTTCTTTTTTCAGCAGAAGTAAGGTTATTTTTGGGAACCATTTGGGACATATAGCCAATGACCACATAGCCATCATAATTAGAGTTGTAAAGCATAAGGCGGGATTGTGGTTTAGCTAAACATAAGTGGGTATCGCCTGTAGTGCTTATTTGATGTTGTAGCAATCCGGTGTCGTCATTTTTAAAGCTTTCAATTTCTGCTGCAATATCCCTCCGGTTCATTCTGCCGGGTGAAATGGTGAGCGCATATTTTGTTCCATCAGCAAGAACAAGCTCATAAGCACAAAGATTTGCCGGGTTGGTTTGAGTAACAGTTCCTTCGGAAAGTAAAAGAATGGATTCTATTTCAGAAGTCGTAATTAACGGACAAGCATCCCTGTTGCTATGAAAAAGCATTTGGTAATCACCATTCTGCTGAAGGGTTTGGTTATTGGATTCTTTTTCTTCCTGCACCGCTTTCACCGAATCTTCAGTAAGTTTTTGCGGTTGTTTTTTGTTTTCATCACATCCATATAAAAACAGTGCCAATACTATCGGTAAGATAAAGTTGGATTTCATAATTTATATTTCTGATAAATTTAAAGAAGGGAGCCAAAAAAAGGCTGTAAAAACCCGACAAATCAGACTAAGGTAATTGACTTCCTGTGTTTTGTATTTGTAAAAGATAGGGTTGGTCCTCTATAAGTTCTTTAAGCAAGGTAAATTTATCAATCAAAAAATCAGAGGGGGGTTCACCACAATATTTTTTAAATTCTTTGTTGAGATGGGAGACATCATGAAAATTATAGAAGGTAGTCAGAAATGAAATATCTAAATTCCTTTCAGGTTTAGCAATTTCAGTGAAAAGATTATTGAATCTTATAAGTCTGGCATATTGCGTTGGACTTACACCCACTTGTACAGAGAACTGCCTTTGTAAAGTTCGCTCAGAGAGGCCTGTCTCTTTGATAAGGTCTTTTAGATTGGTACATCCTCTTTTTCTGTATATAAGGTCCAATGCTGTATCAACGAGAGATGGGGTGTACTTTTTTTCATTGACTTTATTTTTAAAATATTTTTCCATCAAGGACACCCTTTCCCCATTTGTCTCGATTTTTTTAAAATTATTAACCAGAGTATTGTACTCTTCCCCTAGCACACTTTCCATTTTTACAACTTTATCGTTTAAAGTTCTCATGTCTACCTCATAATAAAACCATAGGGCTTTTGGTTTTAAAACAACGCCAAATATTGCTGTGTTTTTTTTTGAAACCTTAAGGAGATAGCTCACTGTTTGTTGCCCTGCAACGTAAAAGTCAGGTAAAGTGGTTTTTATTTCCCCATGTCTGGATTTGTAATCCAATTTATAATTTCCCGAGTAATGAAAACCTAGAATGGGAGCGCCTGCCGGCATAATCAACTCCGGTGTTTGGGAGCTTAAGTCGGCAACATTCTTTTCCATCACATAATAAAATGCAACAAAATTTTTAAGTCCTTTTGACGGATAGAACGTTTGATACATAAATCTTTAAAGGGTTGTGAGTGTTTTATTCTTTTATTTTAATAAAGTTAAAAAAAATACAGGAGGTAGGGATGGATTTGAAATGTACAGTTTTAGAAATCAAACTTTAATTTCATGTTGACATCCGAAAGTTTTGTTTTAGTTATTTCTAGGATGATTTCTGTATTGAGATTAGAAAAGGATATGCACAGCAATCCAGCTTAGTTTGATGTCTTTTACCGAAAAAGCAACTTATTGCTAGTTCAAAGAATCAACAACTTATTGAATATAGTATTAAGCAAAGTTTTACTACGGGTTTGTACAATAAAATTGCCGTATTTAATTTTCAAAATTGTAGTTTCCCCTCACTTTTGATATTTTAAGATGGTGTTTAATTTCATTGGAGATATCATTTAAACTTAAAGCATTAAAACTTCTGCGGGGTTGTTCTTAGAAAAAGTGCGCACGTTACCCTTTGACTCTCAGTACGATTTGGCTTTATCGCACTCATATGACCGCCAATTACAACATAATAGTAATAAGCCCCTATATTCTTAAAGGTTTAGGTGAGATAATGTGCGATTTGCTTTTTATTTTAGCCTTTTCCTATAAATATACCTGGATTGCACATTTCCTATTGGCCTACTTTCCCCACAACATAAAATTTCCTTATGTTTAAATTTTCCTTGAAGTACAATACTTCTAGAGGTGCGGTAGTTTTCAAATTGTAGGTTTTTACGGTAACCGGCTACTTTGGTGATAAACCTAGGGATAAAAATCTCGGCAGTAGGCGTCAAAAAGGTTGCTTTTCTTCAACGTCTTCCTGTACCACATCTGTACGAAAGGGAGATGCTGGCAAACCGTCTATATTAAAGAGGTTTACCTCTGGGACATTGGCCCAGCCGTAACGAACAGCAACGGGCTCAGCAATATCCGGATGGGATACAATAATGGTCTTACCTTTTATCTGTGCTTTGGCCTGAATAAAATTCTTATCTTTTCCGGAAATGGTAAATCCTTTGAGTAAGCCAGATCCTTGTGTACTTAACCCTTTGCCAATGTTTTCAAAATCTAAAGTTATTTCCTTGCCGGAGATTTGATGTGACTTATATGTTGGGCCTTCAAATACTAAATGTTCACCATAGACCATGCCTCTGGCGGCAAGTGCAAGACGCGCACCTACGGGTTGTTTAAATGGTGGGTGAATGTCATTGGCTTCCCCACAGTCTGTAGTTACAATAAGCGCTGTCTTGGGTACTTTCTTAGTTACCAAAAGCTGAGACTCTCTGAGTTCCGGTTTCATGTCTTTGTGTGGTGCTATCTGAACTATGAGAAAAGGAAGCTCCGGATTTTGAAAATCGGTTCTCCAATTTTGAATCATTGTGGTTAAGATAGTTTGGTATTGTTCCGGGCGACTGTTATTGGATTCTCCCTGATACCAGGCACACCCTTTAATTGCATAAGGCAGTAGCGGTGCTATCATTCCATTGTACAGGCCGCTCATTACTTTTCCTTTTGGTTTGTAACTCGATACAAGCTTATCATAGTCCGCTACTAAATCCTTTAAATCAGGATTTGCAAGTAAGGCCTCTTTACTGGTCCAATCTTCGGCCGGTGTTCCTCCAAAGGCAGAAAAA
>JBGTEN010000343.1:0-4752 GCA_041747755.1 Arenibacter sp.
GTTTACCGATGAGGTTCCAGAGGCAAATGTGAATAAGAATAATTTTACGTTTGCCAGAGTAAACCATGAGTTTAAGGGACGCTCGGCTATTGGAGCGGCATTCATAAATAGGGCAGGGATTGGGCAGGAAGACGATTTTAACCGCACCCTTGCTGTGGATGGTAAACTGGGACTGGGACAAAAAGCCCGACTGTTGGGATATTATGCCAGAACTGCCGGACCTTATGATACTATTGGTGAACATTCCTTTAAAATACAAGGGGTGTATGTATGGGACAATTGGGAGTTTGGGGCAGGATATACTGAAGTGGGCGAGGGGTTTAACCCTGAAGTGGGTTTTTTACTTCGATCAGCTTTCCGTAAGCCGGAGTTTAGGGCTATGTACCACCTACGCCCCAAAAACGAAAATTCTAAAATTCTGGAATTACGCCCGCACGTTTCCTACAGCAGTTTTCATAATTTTCAAGGTTTTCAGGAGACCAGTTTTCTACATATGGACAACCATTGGGAATTTAAGTCGGGCATCGAAATCCATACCGGGATGAATGTGACCACGGAGGGGGTAATAAATCCTTTTCAAATAGCACCCGGCGTAACTGTACTTCCGGGAACGTACGACCATACAGAGGGTCAGTTTGTATTTTTTACAAATCGCAGTAATGCTGTTTCTGTTAACTTACGCACTGTTACAGGAGGTGCCTTTGGAGGAACCCGGTCCATAAATAGTGGCACGCTTCGTATTCGGTTGGGGGATCAGTTTAATTCAGAATTCACCTATTTGTACAATGCGTTTTGGCTTCCTGTAGGCGACTTTACAGCAAATATTTTCAGAAGTCAAATCGCATATTCTTTTAATCCTAATCTCTATATTCAGGGGTTGGTGCAGAATAATGCGGTAAATAATTTATGGGCTATCAATCTAAGAATGGGCTGGTTACAGCGAGCCAACACAGGTTTATTCGTAGTATATAACCATAGTTTACAGGCCGGTGACCCTTTAAGCAAAAGCTTTATTGTTAAGTATACCCGAATGTTCGATTTAGTGAAATAAATTGAAATGAGCTTAGTTTATCACCCCGGGGGCGCTGAATTTTCCGGATGAATCATCAACTACCAAAACCCAGTCATGGCCATTCCCTGATGTTGGCGGGGTAATACTTATAACATCGGATTTTGTTATGGATTGTACCTCATATGCATTTCCGGTTCTGGGATCATACCACCACAGACGCAATGTATTTCCGGTTAGTTTAGAAAAATCCAAAATGGTTGTTAATCCGGTTGGAAAGTAAACCATGGCATAAGAACCTTTACTGTCTCTTGTTGCAGTCACATACGAAGTATCTTCATTTTGTGGTGTTTTTACCATTGATTGATCCGGAATTCGGGTAAGATACGGTCTGGAAAGAAATAGGTTTTTCAGGTGCTTTACCTGATTGGCCATGGGCAAATCCAATGCTTTTGGCCATGGTCTCGGGGGATTATTAACAGGCTCTTTATCTAATGTATACATTTGCCAAACATTATGACAGCCATATGTTTGCCCAAATGCGCCGGCAAAGACATTCCAGTACATAATACGGCGAATATCATCCGGTGTACTGTACCCATTTTCTCTGGCATTAAAACAATAAGGATGATCTTCATAAAGCGGTTCCCCATCCAATACCGGTTTTACAATTTCCAGGTTATAGTCATGCGTAATTGATTTATACGTGCTTTTATTGGGGCAATGACCGGTTTGATGCATATTGAAATCCAACCATTTTTCTGAGTGAAACCAAGTAGAAGATCCACCGTCTTCTTTGGGTTGCGGATGATAGCTCATTAGGGTTTTATCGTACCCTCCCGCGCCTGAGGCTATGCCTTCGGCCATGGCGTTCCAAATTGGCACATCCTCACTGTCAGGGCGTGGATTGCGGTCCCCCCCTACAATCCAAATGATGTTGTCGTAGTCTTTATAGCGATTTCCTATCCACTGACCAAATGCACGTGCATTTGTAGGATTGAAAATTTCCGGACCAGCTCCCCATTTATCTTTAAAAACCTTATCGCCCCAAGTGGGTAACAAGGCAATATAAAGGCCAAGGCTGTCTGCTTTTCGAATAATATGATCTACGTGTTTAAAATAATTTTCATTGGGTTTAAGAGGGTCGTTGTTTTCAAGAGGTCTTTCCCCATACGGATTGGGTATATTTAAACCGTCTAATTCGGCAAGGGCTACGGCCTGTATAACGTTAAAGCCTTGTTCTGCTCTTTTGGCAAGGTAGTTTTCCGCTTCTTCTCTGTTACAGCGATGAAAAAGTTCCCAAGCCGTATCGGCAAGCCAAAAAAAAGGTTCACCCTGTTCTGTAACCAAAAAACGCCCATTTTCACTCACCACAAGGCGTTGAGCTGTTGTATTAAAGTATGTTAGAAATAGAATTATGAAAAACAATAGGCGATACATAGGGGGTTTGTTTTGTAGTTTTAGAAATGGTTGATTAGTAACTCTTCCATGTTAAAATAGATTCCATATTACGGTTTTGCTTTCCATATTTTATCCGCAGTTTCCAAATAGGCGGCCAAGGCAGCAGAACCATACCAATTATATACTTCTGTCGCCAATAGACCCTCTTTAATAGCTGGGTCGGTTTCCAATAAGGCATTGGCTTCTTCTACGGTAGTTACATTCAAAATGAAGAGACCCCGATACCCCTTGTCATTTTTACCCAGGGGCCCCGCTACAATGAGTTTGCCCTCTTCCACCAAGCGTCCAATATTGTTCATATGGCCTATAAATGCGCTATTTATTACATCCGCATCGGTTGTAGCATTGTCACCGGTTGTAAGGATAGCTAGAACATAACTTTTCATCCCGTAATCATCTGCTCCTAAAGCTCTTGCAAGTTCGCTGTCATAATTTGGGTTTGGTGTTTGTGCTATCAGCAGGAAACCAAAAAAGATACAGAAAAGGGTTGTAAGGATTGATTTCATATGGGTAATTTTCAAATTGTCTTAAAGGTACACTTTAATTTTATTGTTCTTCTATGATTGATGTTCCTGCCGACTCATCCCCGGAAGTCCATTTCCATTGTTCATGTAGCCGTATTTTTCCATTGGGTAATACTTCTGGTGTGGAAGTGCAAGTCCCTGTCATGAGTTCCCCATATACATTCACTTGGTGGTAACGCATGTCTATACAACCGTTTTCATCAACCAAACCTACTAAATGTCCGTATTTAATTTTCCCTCCCGAATACTCCGATGTAACTATATTTCCTTCTTGTTTGTAAACAAAAACAGTTTCCCCGGAAGTTTCGCTGTTATCTGTGTTCTGTATTGGTTTAAATACGCGATTGTTGTATTCTATCATTGCAGTTATGCTTTAAAATTACCAATCTATAAAGGAAACACCAATACCCATAGTACTTTGTTTATGGTTATAATCGATTAACGTTTCCCCGTATCCATGAAATAATTGTACATGGGCTCGTAAATTGGACTTTAAAGGATACAAATAATTGAATTGCAGGCTGCCCCGGTTTTCTTTAAAATTTAGCGAATTGGTACCGATGGCGTAAAAGTTATGTTTTTTATACTTGTATATCACGGTTGTTTCGGCACGGCCGATGTAGTTAGTAATTAGGGGATTTTCATCTTCTTCATCTGCAAGACGAATCCAGGGTTTTAGGTAAATCTGCAAATTTTCTCGCTCCATCGCCAAACTAAATGTGATACGGTTCCAACTTCTGGATTTGGGAAGTTCCCTGCCATTCGATTGGTGATTGAAGCCAAAACCAGCCATGCGAACATCAAATCCCAAAACCTTGAAGTTAAGGGGGAAGTTCACCAGCACCTCCGGTTCATAGTTGAGTTCCCTGAAAGGTCTGGACAAGTCGGTGTTGTAAATTTGCCAATGTGCAACTTGACTATAAGCAACCCAAATATCGCCGTGACCAAACAAAAAGGATTGCAACACTTTTGTCTTAAAACTCAGTTGAAATTTTGCCTCGTAATTATTGAGATTTTCCGGTGTCGTTACGGAATAATCGGGATTCTCACTTTGGGGTAAAAAGTTGGGCTTATCGGTTCGCCTTCCTGCTGTTATGTAGAAAGGTTTATAGGACGTGATTTTAAAAGTTCCATGTTTATCGGCAGTGTCTAATTCCCACCTTTGGGAAAGGGTTTTGGCTATAATTTGGTCCTGATCGTTGATAATGGGTTGTCCGTTTACCGAAATTACGGTTAAGAAAAGTAAGCAGCATAGGAGTTGTTTTGCCATAAGTTTATTTGGTGGTTGGTTTTACTATAAAACAAGGTAGTTTGCAGATCAAGGAATGCTCCGAAATTTAGGCATTATTCATTAATAGATCTAATTGTTTTCCTATATAGCTACTAGAAACTTTTTTTTAGTTTCGCGGCCATACTGGAAGGTTTTTATATGTTTTTTTTCTCGATTTACACGTAAAATCAATATACCATGTAAACTGATTTGTAACAAATCAGCCACCATAAATCGGTACTCCATTTTTCTGCAGTACATACCCTTTCCAACTCATTAGGACATATTCATTTAAGGTCCAATTGCCCAAATTAGTTTTTTCCAGAAGTAAACCGGTGTCTTCGTCAGGCAAGAAAAGTTCTGCTTCTGCTCCGTCTTCGGAAAATATGAGATAGGCAGAGGGGCCTTTGGTTATTGCGCCATCTTTTAAAGGGTTCAGTTTAATGTTTAGGGTAGCTAATTCTAAACATGTTTGTCTCAAATCGGAA
>JBGTEN010000344.1:0-15271 GCA_041747755.1 Arenibacter sp.
CTTAAATTTTGAAGAAAGGACCATTGTGCTAGAAGAAGTTACAGTTATAGAACGTGCATACAAGATAAAAAAAATAGATATGTTTGTCACGGCCGAAGGAATAATTACTGAGGGCAGAATAATTGGAGATGAAGAAATCAAAAGACACAATAGTATTTTAAGCTATCTAGGAAATTTAGGCTATAGACGTTCAAAAGAAATGGGTGCAAATGGTTTTTTGGTTGATGTTTTGCTCAACCCAAAAAATAACAACTCCGTTGCCGTTGATACAAGACTTCTAAGCCTTCCACTTTCAAGGGTCCAAGCCATTTATTTTGATGTAGATAAAAAATTATTTGTAAGTATTGTGCTCAGAGACAGTGTTTATGAAAGTCCTGAACAGCGTATGAAATTCGTTAAATTTGCTATTAAAAACGGTTATGCCCTTCCGCAAGCCTATTTTACCCCAACCTATTCGGATTATGGGAGTAAGCTGTTCGAAAGTTATGGCGCTTTGGACTGGAAAGCCAATATTTCCATTAACTCTGATATACCCACTACAATCAAAATTCCCACCAAAAATCAGAATGGGCTTCAATTGTATGTTGAAGGTATGAGTTCTGATGGATCTCTGATTACGTTTTCTGAAGAAATTAACATAGAACCTTAATAGCTTTATACTTCGTTTAGTTTAATGGTAGATCCAGTTACAAGTCAAGTGTTAAAAAGTTGAACGGTTATTTTTGTTTAAAGTAAGGATAAACTTAGAACAGGTAATTTTTTGACCTTCGACATTAGACTTTCAACCTTATCTATTACCAACTTCCTCCCGCACCACCACCACTAAAACCGCCACCGCCAAAGCCGCCACCGAAACCACCTCCAAATCCACCACCACCTCTGGAGCCGCCACCAAAGCCTCCTGAGTAACCGGAGCGACCCATGTTACTCAGAATAATAAAATCCAGTAAACTTGGACCTGAATTTTTTCTTCTATGCCCTCCGCGGTTATCTCCGTTATTGCCTCTCCCACGACTGGAGAGAATAATTACAATAATAAAAAATATAATAATGGGCAGAAAGGCACTTAATGGGAAGCTGCCATCACTCGCGCCAAAGTTGCGATCTTCTTTATATATGCCCTCGAGTATTTCGATAATGGCATCGGTTCCTTTGTGCAATCCGGCATAATAATCTCCGGTTTTAAACTCCGGAATGATGATGTTCCGTACTAGTTCGCCGGTGATGCCTGCGGTTAATTTGTCTTCTACCCCATACCCGGGAGCAATCCAAATCTGGCGTTCTTTTGAGGCAAGTAGTATAAAAACACCATTATCCTTGTCGGCTTGTCCTACACCCCATTGGTGTGCCCAGCGTGCCGCCAGAAGGCCAATATTCTCCCCTTTTATTGAAGGTACAATATAGACCACTATCTGTGTGGAGGTGCTGTCGGCATAGCTAACCAATTTTTGTTTTAAATTATTTTCTTCGGCTGTTGATAGCAAATCTGCCTCATCATAGATGCTGCTCTCTACCCGAGGTTTTGGCGGTATAGTAAATTGAGCTGCGACTGGAGCATGAAGTAAAATCAATAGGAGATAAAAAAAATACCGTAGCGGGATGCTCATCTTATCCTTTTGAAATTTCATTTGCAAGTTCATTCTCGTCTCCGGGTGTCCAGGGAAAATGTTCTTTTAGCTTTTGACCCGCCAACAATATGCCTTCTATCAAACCTTTTGAAAATTCCCCTTTTTTAAAATTGGCTTGAAGCACCTCTTTTATAGATTCCCAAAAATCAATGGGGACTTTGCTATTTATTCCGTAATCGCCCAAAATGGCGAATGTTTTGTTAGCCACTGCAACATAGAAAAGTACACCTGTACCCTCTTTTGTATTGTCCATTTTTAATAAATGGAATAGCTCTTTAGCGCGCTCCAATGCAGGCAAATCAGAAAAGGACTCTAAATGCACACGGATTTCTCCTGAGGTCTTTTTTTCTGCTTCCCAGATGGCCTTTACTATGTCATCCTCTTGAGTTGAGCTAAGAAAATCCTCGACACGGGACATACTAGTTAAAATCAAAATCTACTTCTACCGGTCTGTCTGCTCCGGCTTCAGAATCAAAATAGGGCTTATCATCAAAGCCAAACCAGCCTGCAAGAATGCTGTTTGGAAAGGTTTTTACATGGGTGTTGTAGGGTCTGATTGCCTCATTAAAACGAACTCTAGCTGTTTGTATGGTATTTTCTGTACTGGTTAACTCATCTTGGAGTTTTAGAAAATTCTCATTGGCTTTCAAATCGGGATAACGTTCTACAGTAACTAATAGACGGCTTAATGCGCTACTTAGCCCACCTTGTACCTCATTAAACTGAGCCAATTGTTCAGGAGATATATTGGTAGGATCAATTGTAACTGAAGTTGCTTTTGCTCTAGCATCAATGACATCTTTTAAGGTATTTCGTTCAAAGTCGGCCGCACCTTGCACGGTTCTTACCAAATTTCCAATAAGGTCATTTCTTCTTTGGTAGGCCGTTTGCACATTTCCCCAGCTTTCGCTTACACCTTCATTTAATTTTATGGCATTGTTGTTAAAGCCTACTGCCCACTGATAAACTACAAATGCTAGAATAGCAATAACAATAACGGGAATTAGCCATTTTTTCATAATTTATTTTTTAAAGTTGGTTTTTTATTTTGATAAGCTCTGCTTTTACCCGTTCTAATTTTTGAATAACCTCAAACGTAGAAAGTGTTTTTTGCTTTTCTTCCTTTAAATGCGTTTTGGCACCTTCCAATGTAAATCCACGTTCTTTTACCAAGTGGTAAATTAGTTGAAGGTTTTTGATGTCTTGTGGAGTAAACTTCCGGTTGCCTTTTGCGTTCTTTTTAGGTTTTAGTACATCAAATTCTTTTTCCCAAAAACGAATTAATGAAGTATTAACGCCAAAAGCTGTAGCTACTTCGCCAATACCATAATATCGCTTTTCCGCCAGTTCTATATGCATTAATCTAAAGATTGATTTTCTTGAGTAGCAAATTTCAACATATTTTCAAACTCTTCTGCTGTTAAACTTCCGTAGTAGAAATTTATAGGGTTAATACGGTCTTCATCTTTCCATACTTCATAGTGCAAATGGGGAGCCTCCGAACGGCCTGTACTCCCAACAAACCCTATTAAATCACCTCTTTCAACCTTCTGTCCTTCTCGGACATTGTACTGACTAAGATGCGCGTAAAGACTAAGATATCCGTAACCATGATCTATACGGATATGTTTACCATATCCTTCAGAATTATTATCTGCCCGGGTTACTTTACCATCTCCGGCGGCATAAATGGGAGTGCCCTGAGGAGCTGTAAAGTCCATTCCCCAATGCATTTTTCTTGCTTTGGTAAAGGGATCTGCACGCCAGCCGTAACCGGAAGCCATGCGGACCAAATCCTCGTTATTTATGGGTTGTATAGCAGGAATAGCAGCCAATAATTTTTCTTTTTCTTCAGCCAATTTCGTAATTTCATCCAAAGATTTGGATTGAATAACCATTTGCTTTTGGATAATGTCCAAACGTTTGGTTGTTGCAATTATCATTTCAGAGTTATTGAAACCCTGTAAGGATTTGTACCGGTTTACTCCTCCAAAACCTGCCCGTCTTTGTTCTTCAGGAATAGGATTGGCCTCAAAATACACTCGGTATATACTATTGTCCCTATGCTCAATACTAGTAAGCACCTGCTCAATTTGATCTAATTTTTTATCTAATAATTCAAACTGAAGTTCATAATTTTTCAGTTCACGTTGCAGAGAAAGTTCTTTGGGAGTATTTATTAAATTGGTATTCAATAAAAATACCAATCCCAAAAACCCAAACAGGCAAGAACCCAGAACGAATAAGAGGATATTTCTATACCTTTTTGATTTCTTGGGCTCTATCTTTCGGTACGAGAGGGTGTCAGGATCGTAAAAATATTTTACATTCGACATAAATGGATTTTATCCTATTTTTGTGCTTTCGTTTTATCAAAACAAGCAAATATAAAAATTGTTTTGTTGAAACTGTTAAATTTATAAAAAGCTTACCAATTTACATGAAATCCCAAGAAGTTAGAGCTCAATTTTTAGATTTTTTTAAGGAAAAACAGCACCTGATTGTATCTTCTGCGCCTATGGTTATCAAGGACGATCCTACACTGATGTTCACCAATGCAGGAATGAATCAGTTTAAGCAGTTTTTTTTGGGAATAGGCAAACCGTTAAGTAACAGAATTGCAGATACACAGAAATGTCTTAGAGTAAGCGGAAAGCATAATGATTTGGAAGAGGTTGGAAAAGATACTTATCACCATACCATGTTTGAAATGCTCGGTAATTGGAGTTTTGGTGACTATTTTAAGGAAGAAGCTATTCTTTGGGCATGGGAGTTACTTACTGCTATATTTAAGATAGATAAAGACAGATTATATGTTACGGTTTTTGAAGGCAGCAATGATGCCGATAAGCTTGCACAAGATACAGAAGCTTTAAACCTTTGGAAAAAGATTGTACCTGAAAATAGAATTCTATTTGGAAACAAAAAGGATAATTTTTGGGAAATGGGCGATCAGGGACCATGCGGACCATGTTCTGAAATTCACGTGGACATACGCACGGATGAGGAGCGAGCAAAAATAGCGGGTGCCACTTTGGTAAATCATGATCATCCACAAGTTGTTGAGATTTGGAACTTGGTATTCATGCAATACAATAGAAAAGCCAATGGGCAATTAGAACCGCTGCCCGCTAATCATGTGGATACGGGAATGGGCTTTGAAAGGCTTTGTATGGTTCTCCAGGGAGTACAATCTAATTATGATACGGATATTTTTATTCCAATTATTCGGGAGATTGAAACCATTACAAGTGCAAGATATGGGGAAGATGAAAAAATTAACATCGCCATACGGGTTATTGCAGATCATATACGTGCTGTAGCATTTTCTATTGCAGATGGACAACTGCCTAGTAATACGGGTGCGGGTTATGTTATTCGCAGAATTCTTCGCAGAGCAATTCGTTATGGTTTTACTTTTTTAAATACTAAAGAACCTTTTATGTTTCGCTTGGTAAAAGTGCTTACCGAGACTATGGGGAGGGCTTTTCCGGAGTTAAAAAAACAGCAGCAACTCATCGAAAATGTAATTAAAGAAGAGGAACACTCTTTCTTGAGAACTTTGGATCAAGGTCTTGTTTTGTTGGACAATATGTTGGCAAAAATTAAGGGGACTACGGTGGATGGGAGAAAAGCTTTTGAGTTGTATGACACTTTTGGTTTCCCTATCGATTTAACAGCGTTGATTTTAAATGAGCGGGGTTTTAATCTGGACGAAAAGGGTTTTGAAGAGGGATTGACAGAACAAAAGGAAAGATCAAGGACAGCTTCTGAGATTTCTAAGGAAGACTGGGTTATTGTACATTCCAATCTGGAACAGGAATTTGTTGGGTATGATTTGTTGGAGACGAATGTTAAATTAATAAAATACCGAAAAACCGTTTCTGCTAAAGATGGAGAGCAATATCAATTGGTTTTTCACCCAACACCATTTTATGCGGAGGGTGGCGGACAAGTAGGTGATAAAGGTTATTTGGAAGCAACTAATGGAGATGTGATTTATATTGAAGACACCAAGCGAGAGAATAATGAGATTATTCATTTTTCAAAAAATCTGCCTGATAATACTTCAAATACCTTTAAAGCGGTAGTCGATAGGCGACAACGCCAACGTACTGAAAGTAATCATACGGCAACCCATTTGCTACACCAGGCATTGCGGACGGTACTGGGAACCCACGTGGAACAAAAGGGGTCAGCTGTTCATTCCAAATATTTACGATTCGATTTTTCGCATTTTGCAAAATTATCAGTCGATGAGCTTCGGGCAGTGGAGAATTTTGTTAATGCCCGTATTGAAGATCAGCTTCCTTTACAGGAAAACAGAAATGTTCAGGTAGAGCAAGCCTTGAAAGAGGGGGCTATAGCTTTATTTGGAGAAAAATATGGCGATACTGTCCGAACGATACGTTTTGGACAGTCATTGGAGCTTTGCGGAGGTACTCATGTAAAAAATACTGCTGATATTTGGCATTTCAAAATTAGGACTGAAGGAGCTGTTGCATCTGGCATTAGAAGAATTGAAGCAATTACGTCTGATGCTGTTAAGGATTTTTATTTTGAAAATAACCGGCTGTTGTATGAAATAAAGGATTTATTACACAATACGCAAGATCCTGTAAAATCTATCACAACACTTCAGGAAGAAAATACCGATTTAAAAAAACAGCTCGCTGAATTACTGAAAGACAAAGCGAAGAATATAAAGGGGGATTTGCTGAATGAACTTCAGGAAGTAAATGGCATTCAGTTTTTGGCAAAAAAACTGGATTTGGATGCTGCCGGTGTTAAGGATCTGTCCTTTGAAATGGGTGCTAACCAAAAGAATTTATTTCTGGTTTTTGGTGCAGAGCAGGATGGAAAAGCACTATTATCTTGCTATATTTCTAAAGAATTAGTAGTCTCGAAAAGCTTAAATGCAGGAACCATTGTTCGTGAATTAGGCAAATACATTGAAGGTGGCGGTGGTGGACAACCATTTTTCGCTACAGCGGGAGGTAAAAATCCGGCCGGAATTACAATGGCATTGGAAAAGGCAAAAGCGTATTTAGCGTGATCAACCTGCAAGGTTTTCAAAACCTTCTAGGTCTAAAAAAATAACATGAAACTTCTAACACCGGTTCCATTACAAAGGGCTAAAAATCCGATTGATTACAATAGTCAATTAGTGGTACTAGGGTCATGTTTTGCAGAGCATATCGGAGATAAACTTAACTATTTTAAGTTTCAAACCAGCGTAAATCCATTTGGAATTTTATTTCATCCTACAGCGATAGAGACGCTTATTTTAAAAGCTACCCAAAACCAAATATACGCTGAGAATGATGTTTTTTTCTTCAATGAACTATGGCACTGTTTTGATGTGCACTCCGATTTGAGTACTATTTCTAAAGAAAAATTACTGCAGAAGTTAAACAACCGTTTACTGGACACACATGAAAATATAAAAAAGGCAACACACGTTTGCATTACTTTGGGAACTGCTTGGGTTTATAGAAATGTAAAGACCAATAGAATTGTGTCTAATTGTCATAAATTGCCTCAAACCGAATTTTCAAAAGAGGTATTGAAGGTTGACCAAATTGTTCAAAGTTTAACATCAATATTGGATGCTATACAAATCATCAACCCATCGGTCCAATTTATTTTTACTATTTCGCCTGTTCGCCATTTAAAAGATGGTTTTGTAGAAAATCAAAGAAGTAAGGCGCATTTAATTGCAGCCGTACAGGAAATTGGTAATGCTTCTCGCTTCGTACCATTTGTTTCATACTTCCAAAGTTATGAAATCATGATGGATGAGCTTCGTGACTATCGATTCTATGGTACAGATATGGTGCATCCCACTGCTCTCGCAGTGGATTACATTTGGGAAAAGTTCAGATCAACTTGGATATCCGAAAATTGTTACCCGGTTATGGAGCAGATTACAAGTATTCATAGGGATCTAAATCATAGAGCATTTAATCCGCAATCCCGGCAGCATCAGGATTTTTTAAAGACCATAGGGCAAAAAATTTCGTATCTTAAAGAGCAGTATCCATTTATTAGTTTTGATGCCAAAGATTAAAAGGACAGGATAAGTTTCCAAGCCAATTTAGGCAAGTGTTTAATTTAAAATATTAGTTTCGGATGAGAAAAGTAATAACAGGAGCAGTTATTGCCTTGGCGGCGGTTTTCATCTTTCGTTCGTGTAGCAATGACCGAAAAGAAAAATCTATTTTAAAGGAAAATTCAATGCTCATTCAGCAGGAAATTGCTAATGTTTCCAAGCTAATTGTTACGGAGGGCCATTTTGCTGAAGTGTATAGCTACAAGGATTCTCAGCAACTTTTTGGTCCGTTATTAACTGCGGATAAGAAAGCCTTGGTTGTTGTTAATGCCGAGGTTACAGTGGCCTATGACCTTAGTAAGATTACTTTTGAGGTTGATGAAGAACGTAAAACGCTACGAATTTTAACAATCCCGGAACCGGAAATAAAAATAAATCCCGATTTTGAGTATTATGATGTAACGGCAGACTTTCTTAATCAATTCAACGCCTCGGATTACAATAAGATTAAAAAGAACGTTAATGTATCCCTGATGAAAAAAATTGAGCTTTCTTCCTTAAAATCAAATGCTCAGAATCGACTAATCAGTGAGTTATCTAAGTTTTATATCCTTACAAATACTCTGGGATGGAATTTGGTTTACGGAGAAATGCCTATAAATAGCTTGGATGAGTTAAAACTAACAGACCAAATTTCGTTGGACTAAGGTAAGACCATCATCAATTAATTTCCCAACTTCCGGTCTCTGCTCTTTTACTCCCTCCAAATGAGTTTTAATCTCTTTTGCAAAATTACCATCGCCATTAGCTATTGCTAGTTCATATAATTCAACAGATAGCAGCCAATCTGTAGGGTAATTGGATTTCATCTCTTGAAATACTTTGTTTCTGGAAATTGTGGTGTTCTTACCCTCCCTAAAATCCCTGATTTGCTGATATAATTGTTCTAACTGCGTTCTTGTTTTTGGCTTATTTGCCTTAATGGCAGCCTTACTAACAGTGTGTTTAAGTAAATCAAAACTATTTAAATCTGCAGGGCCATTAAAACAAGAAACAATCGTTTCCCCTATTGCCATATGGTACATTTCTGTTTCGGAGTGAAAAAGGATTTTATCGCCATGAGTTACTTTGCAATGCGCAAAAGTGATTAAAATTATTTCGCCCCGTAAATTTCTGGTGCCAGTAATAATTTTTCCGGTTACTTTTATATCGCCTTCGAACTCAAGGAAAACTACTTCCCCTTCAAAAATGTTATACGCTTTTAAATCCCTAGGACTCATATCCTCAATAGCCAAATTTATCCCTTTTAATTTTCCGACGGGAGATCCAAAGCCATTTGAGTAATATTGTGTGCTGTGACCCACCAATTCTTTTTCACGGTAGGCAAGAGCAGTTGGCCCTGCCGTTTGCAGATAAACCGGCTTATTTTCAAAGGCAATGGCATTGTGAAAATTTCCTGAGATTTGTAATCCTGTGCTTAATTCTACAGTACCCAGTTCTTTGGAATTAACTAATTTATAAAGGCCACTCAAACCTCCTGTTCGTAGTGCCATAGTATTGGCAAATTCCTCTAAAACCTCACTTAAATAGGCAAAATCTGGTGTGACAAAAAGCTGAGGTTGTGGTTTTGTAATATCAAAAGAGGTATGAGCAGCCTCAAGAGAATAGTGTATTTTTTTTACATTGTCAGTCATGCACCATGCACTTTCTCCAATGGAAGATAATAATCCTGCACCATAAAGTTGAGGATTTTCCGGGGACCCAACAAGGCCGTACTCAACGGTCCACCAATGCAGGTTTCGAATCAACGCCATTTCACTGGGTTCACCCATAGTTTGTTGTAATCGTTCAATCTCTTTTTCAGCTTTATCAATATCAAAATCAACTGTTTCATTAGACTCTTTTATAATGGATAGGTGCCGCACCGCTTCATATAATTCATAATCCTTTGCATTGGAAATTGCCTTGCAGCCAATTTCCCCAAAACGTCTTAGATACTCGGCATATTCCGGATTTGCAATAATGGGAGCATGTCCTGCACCTTCATGAATAATATCAGGGGCGGGGGTATATTCTATATGTTCTATTTTACGAATATCGGAAGCAATGACCAATACATTGTACGCCTGAAACTCCATAAAGGCCGCCGGAGGAATAAACCCGTCTACCGCAACTGCTGCCCATCCAATCTCCTTTAAAATACGGTTCATACCATACATATTAGGAATATAGTCCGTAGAAATACCGGTTTTCTGAAGTCCTTCAAGATACGATTTGTGGGCTACTTTGCTCAAATAATCTGTATTCTTTCGCATTACATAGCGCCATACAGCTTGGTCTATGGCCGAATAGTGCTCATAGTTTTGAGGCTTTATGTATTGCTTTAAATGTTTGGGAAGCTTGTCTAGAATGGGATTACTTTGATAAGACATACTATTATTTTCAGAAGATAAAGGTACAAAAAACGATGTTGACGTTAATCTAATCAGCAACTACTACTAAAAAAAGAACCGCCAATTGGCGGTTCTTTTTTATTTTGTTACCTCCGCTATTGGTGGATAGGCCTGTAAAATTTCATTTACAAACTCTTTAATTCGTTTTTCTTTTTTATCTATGTTCCGAATATTGTTTAAGCTGCCAACTCCTCTTCCTTGCCATACTAATTGTTTGTTTCTGGCATCAATTAAATCAATATAAAGAGAACCTTCTGTGCGGGTGCTAACATTGCTGCCTCCCCATCCTGCACCGCCCCAACCGGGACCCCAGGCCCAGGGACTCCAGCCCCAACCCCAACCCCAGCCGGCACCCCAGCCCCAGCCAAAATTATTATAAACATCTACCTGCTCTCGCTCTTTTGTAAATATGCTAACAAGAATATCTGGATCATTAGATTTTACAAACCCTCGGGCGCTCATCTCGGCATCAATAGCATGTAAAATTCTTTTTTTGTCCAGATCAGAAATTTCAGCTTTATCTATTCCGGTTTTATAAAAAGCATAGGTTTTAAAATTGTTGAAATTGGCTTCTTTATCATAATCAGCCAAAACCCTCACAGAAGTACAGGAAGACATGAACACTAATATGAGAGCAGGGACCAGTAAGATTTTAATTTTTTTCATAGCAATTAGAATTAAGTGTAAAGACAATTTAAAAATATAATTATCAAAAAACGTGCCGAAGAAACTTCAATAAAGTTATGAATTTTAGCCTCCATTATATCCGTAAGGACAATGTCTACAGCTGCTTTCACAGCAATACCCTCTTTTTAGATGGTATTTTTCTGTAAACACTTTATAACCCTCTGCCGAAAGGTAAAAGTCGCCATCCTCAAGTGGAATATATTCCTTCATGGTTATAAAAATAGGGTTTTATCTGTTAATAAAGTATTCCAAAAATTAGTCTTAGTACTATTTTAACTAGGCTTGGTGCTTTTTAGCATATCGGCTAATTTGTTGGTAAGAAATTTGCTTTGGTATAAAATTTGGTTGCTCTGCTTGTATCTTTGAAAGTTAATGGGTAGGTAGTTTTACATATGATTATAGTCTTTAAGCATTTGTTTTACAGGAATTATGTAGGTCTTTCTTTATGGCCTTTTATCATTATTAAGGATTTACATCTTAAAGAAGATACGGTTCTTATAAATCATGAAAAAGTGCATTTAAAACAGCAGCAAGAACTTTTGATTATTCCTTTTTACATATGGTATTTACTGGAATGGCTTTTTAGATGTTTATGGTATTTGGACTCCTACAGGGCTTACCAGAACATTAGTTTTGAACGTGAGGCATATATGAATGAAAAGAATATGGACTACCTCCGCAATAGAAAGCCATTTGGCTTTTTAAGGTATCTTTGGGGTGGATAACAGTGGATGTGAATAGCATTAATCAACAGTTGTATTTACCATTATTGGAAGAAAAACGAGTTTCCCTTTTTCTTAAAAGAGAGGATCAAATTCACCCTATTATTTCTGGCAATAAATACAGAAAATTAAAGTATAATATTCTAGAGGCACAGGCTTTAGAGTATGAAAAATTGATAACCTTTGGGGGAGCATATTCCAATCATATCGCGGCAACTGCATTTGCAGGAAGAATAGCCAAATTGAAAACCATTGGTATTGTAAGAGGCGAAGAGCTGGCTTCAAATTGGAAAGAAAATCCAACTTTGAAACTTGCCAATGAGCAGGGAATGTTATTTAAGTTTGTAACCAGAAAGGAATATAAATTAAAGGAAGACCCCCAATTTATAAAAGCATTGGAGAGAGAGTTTGGAACTTTTTATCTGTTACCGGAAGGAGGTACAAACAGTTTGGCAGTGAAGGGTTGTGAAGAAATTGTTACCGCCAATGAAAGGGCATTCGACTTTATTTGTTGCTGTGTGGGCACTGGTGGCACCATAGCAGGTATTATCAATGCTTCTAATACCCGACAAAAGATTTTGGGGTTTCCAACAGTCAAGGATAATTTTTTGAAGAAAGATATTCGTAATTTTGCCTGGAAAGAAAACTGGGATTTGTTAACCGACTATCATTTTGGAGGTTATGGCAAGGTTACGGAAGAGCTCATTTTGTTTATTAACAAATTTAAAGCCCAAACCCAAGTTTCCTTAGATCCAATTTACACTGGGAAAATGTTATTTGGAATTTTAGATTTGGTTAGAAAAGACTTTTTTCCTGCTGGCACAAGAATACTGGCGATACATACCGGAGGTTTGCAAGGAATTCTAGGAATGAATATTATTTTAAAAAGAAAAAAATTACCATTGCTCAACATATGATAAAAAGATTAGCAATAACGATTTTTGTTTTAGGGTTTTTAATGGCTTGTGGGACAAAAAAAAGAACCACATATGCCAAAAAACCTCAAACCGTTGCTCACGGAAGTCAGCTTAAAGAGAGCGCTCCCTTAAGTCAAACCAGAACCGATGCAGATTATCCTATGCCGGAAGATTTAGGAGAGTTTGTAAAATTTCCTATAGTATCGGTTCAGGATTATATAGAAACTTTTGCGGAAATTGCACAGTTTGAGATGAAAGCATATGGTATTCCTGCAAGCATTACTCTTGCTCAGGGAATATTAGAAAGTGGTGCGGGTAAAAGTGCACTAGTTCAAAAAACCAATAACCACTTTGGAATAAAATGCCATAAAGAATGGGGCGGTGAGTTTGATTTTCATGATGATGATGAAAAAGGAGAATGTTTTAGAAAATATAACCATCCTATGTATTCTTTTCGGGATCACAGTATTTTTTTAACTACGAGAGCTCGCTATGCCTTTTTATTTGATCTACCCGGTGATGATTACCGTGGATGGGCTTATGGACTAAGCAAAGCGGGATATGCTACAGACAAACGTTATCCTCAAAAATTGATGACTTACATTGAGCAGTATCAACTAGACAAATATGACAAGGAAATTGTAAATCAGGGTTATGTATCTGCAAAGCAACCCAAAGATTACGATTATAAAACCCACGTAGTTCAAAAAGGAGATACGTTGTATTCTATTTCACGAAGATATTTTGTTTCCATAGATGAATTAATGAGATTGAATAAAATGAAAAATACCGGACTTTCCATAGGCCAACAGCTGATTGTTAAAACTGAAAAGGGCAAATAAGACAAAATGATTTATAAGAGGAGTAGTGCTCTTTTTGAAGAAGCAAAGCAGTATATTCCGGGAGGTGTTAATTCTCCTGTTAGGGCTTTTAATTCTGTTGGAGGAACCCCAATTTTCGTTAAGGAAGCCAAAGGGGCTTATCTGTATGATGAGGATGGCAACCGATTAATAGATTATATTTCCTCATGGGGGCCATTACTTTTTGGACATGCCTATGCACCCGTTGTGGATGCGGTTATCGCAAGAGCAAAAAAGGGAACTTCTTTCGGAATACCGACTGAAATTGAAACCGACTTAGCAAAGTTGGTGGTGTCTATGGTGCCTCATATTGATAAGGTACGATTCGTGAATAGTGGTACGGAGGCCTGTATGAGTGCTATTCGTCTTGCTCGTGGTTTCACCGGAAAAGCTAAGATTATTAAGTTTGCCGGCTGCTATCACGGTCATGCTGATTCATTTCTAATTCAGGCGGGAAGCGGAGCCATTACTTTCGGAAGTCCCAATAGTCCCGGGGTTACTCAGGGTACTGCACAAGACACCTTATTAGCCCAGTATAACAATTTAGAAAGTGTTTCTGTTTTGGCAAAGGCAAATAAAGGAAACATTGCGGCTATTATTATTGAACCTGTTGCCGGAAATATGGGATGCATCATTCCAAAACCCGAGTTTATAAACGGATTGCGGGAATTGTGTGACAAAGAGGAAATTCTATTAGTATTTGATGAGGTTATGACCGGATTTCGACTCGCAAAAGGTGGTGCTCAGGAAGTATTAGATATTCGTGCAGATATTGTAACCTTTGGAAAGGTTATTGGAGGTGGACTTCCCGTAGGCGCTTTTGCTGCCCGGAATGAAATTATGAATTATTTAGCACCGGTTGGTCCTGTTTACCAAGCGGGCACTTTAAGCGGAAATCCTTTGGCCATGAGTGCGGGATTGGCCATGTTGACTGCTATTAATGATAATCCTAATGTATTTCAGAGTTTGGCCGATAAAACCGAGTACCTGCATAAGGGGATAAGCGAAATTCTTGTGGAAAATCGTATTCCACATACTATAAATCGTTTCGGAAGCATGATTTCTGTACACTTTACTCAAGATGCTGTCTCTAATTTTGAAGATGCTAAAAGAGGAGATAATGATGTTTTTAAAAAATATTTTCACGGCATGCTAGCAAAGGGTATTTACCTGCCACCAAGTGCTTATGAAAGTTATTTTTTAAATGATGCCTTGTCTTACGCTGATTTGGATGCAACATTAGCGGCCTTGGAAGAGATTATATCTCAATTAAAATAAATACCCTGCCTAAGAAGACAGGGTATGCATGAATACAGTTTTCGGTTATCGTCTGGAACCGCTTTTACTTCTTTTTTCTCCTTTTTCACCGTGTTTTTTATGGTGCCTATGGCCATCTCTTTTCTTAAGAGTTTGCCATTTTTCAAATTGTTCATCATTCAAGATTTTTTTTAACTCCTCTTGTGATGCAATTTGCTGATCTAATCTGGAATTGGCCATTGTAAAACGCTCTTCTGAGGAAAGCTGCTTCACTTCACCACTTTCTTTTCGAGCTTTATACTCCTCCATCTTAGTAGCTCTACGCTTGGCATTTTCCAAGTTTAGTTTTTCAATCTTGGCCTGTTGATCTTTGGAAAGGTCTAAAGCCAAGGTCATCCTTTTAGTTTGTAATGTTGCCATTTGTTCAGGAGTCCATTGCTTACGTTCTGTATCACTGTACTTTTGACCTTTTTTTTCTTGTTGACCCATTACTGTAAATGCAGTAACAAACATGAGTGCAAAAATTACTTTTTTCATAATACTACTATTTAATGATTAGTACTGTTGCGTTTATAATTCGCTGTTATTAAATAAGTTAAGTTGTTCTTTGATATTTTGATTGATATGTTTTTCTGTAAACAGTTCATTTACAGGTGTTTTGGCAAAGGTCGATATTCCAAGTATTTGTGTCATTT
>JBGTEN010000345.1:0-37471 GCA_041747755.1 Arenibacter sp.
GATGTTTTAAACCTGTATGCCATTCTTGGTCTTTTAACCCTATTTATGCTTGGAAAGTCGAACAATACAATACTTGTGCTAGCCGCATTTTTCTTGTTCTTTCCTTTTTATGACCAACTTTTAGAGCTACTATTTAATCTCATTAATTTTAAACCGGAAAGCTATTTGGCTGACTACAATGGGTCAATAGTAAACGAAACTATACGCTATGGAACCTATATGGAAGGGGTCAAATTAAGGCTATTAGAATATCTTGCCAATGTTCCTATACTTTTTGGATATTTGGCACCGGTAGCCCTTTCTATGTTTTTGTTAGGTCTTTATTTGGGAAAGAACAAAATTCAGGAATCCCTCGAAATGTTTGTCCAACGCATAAAAAAGCCCATGTTGATATTAGCTGTTCTAACCAATATGTATAGAGGCCTCTTTTTATTTGTGCTTCCCAATCTTGATTTATACAAAACGGAAGTATGGCATCAAATATTTGTAAAACTAATGGTACTCTCAGATATCACTATGGGGCTGTTTTACTTATGAATTATTGGGTGGCTTTGGTATTATACCAAATGGAAACTTATTCTATCTCCTTTAAAATATGCAGGTAGAATGGCACTTACCAATTACATAATGCAAAGTGTTATCGGGTTGTTCTTATTCTCATCTATCGGATTAAAGCTTTATGAGTCACTAAGCCCAGCGCAAACCTTCTTAACAGCAATTACCGTTTTTATGTTTCAAGTGCTGTTGAGTAAAATTTGGTTGAACTATTTTCGATATGGTCCATTGGAATGGGTTTGGCGATGCATTACTTATAAAGAAGTATTGCCGATTAGAAAAGGTACAATCTACTAAATTGAACTTTTTGATTGCCTTTCTTACGAAGAATATCGTATCTTCCGTAATATGAATTAATAGGAAATAAACCATGAAAACCAATCGCAGGACCTTTGTAAAAAAAGCCGGGATGGCCACTCTCGGAGCCGGAGTACTTTCCGCAATGCCCAAGTTTGTATATGCAGGACCATCCGTAAAATCTCCGTACCCCATTTCTCTGGCGCAATTCTCTTTTGCCTCGGAATTTTTTAGCGGGAAACACGATACCATGAATTTTCCCCAAAGGGCAAAAAAGGATTTCGGAATTGATATTGTGGAATATGTATCTATGTTTTTTGCTTATAAGGGAACCGACACCAATTTTTTTAAAGAGCTAAAGAAAAGAACAGATGATCTTGGGGTTAAAAACAACCTCATAATGGTCGATGATGAAAATATTGCCGATTTGGATAAGTCTAAACGAGACCATGCCGTAGAAAGCCATTACAAATGGGTAGATGCGGCCAAGGTATTGAATTGCAATTCCATTCGTGTAAATCTGGGGAGTATTGATCAGCAGGGTACAGGTGAGGAAGTGGCAGAAGCGGCCATGGAGGGATACAGTAAACTGTTGGCCTATGGGGATCAAAATGAGTTGGATATCATTGTTGAAAACCATACCGGCTGGTCATGCAACGGAAAATGGCTATCCGGAATCATGAAGGAGGTCAACCACAAACGGGCGGGGGTGCTTCCCGATTTTGGTAATTTTTGTGTAAATAGAACTAAGCCGGAAACCATGGACATTCAAGGCTATATGAATACCAAATGTCTTGAAGAGTACGACAAATATTTGGGAATGGAAGAAATCATGCCCTATGCCAAAGGTATTAGCGCCAAAACGCATAAGTTTGATGCTGAGGGTAATGATACGGACATCGATTTTTCGCGTATGTTTCAAATCATTAAAAACTCAGGTTTTACTGGAATTGTAGGCATAGAGTATGAGGGTGGTCTAATGCATATGTCCGGGATGGCCGATTATCTTAGTAACGAAGAAGGAATTTTAGCTACTAAAAAGTTAATCGAGAAATGGGCATAAGATAAATTCAATGATTGTTTTTATCTGTCAATGTAAATTCTTTTTTTAGCATTTGGCTAACATTAATCAATGATCTGACATTGTGATAATTCACTTTCCAAATGTTGGCCTTAGAGTCCCATTTGGCTTGTGGGTTGGTATCCAACCCTTCATGATACCAACCGCCGTATTCTTTATCAATCATATAGGTTTGGATATAGTTCCATTGTTTTTCAAATAGTTCCAAATATTGGGTTTCATTAGGATAAAGTCGTGCCATCAATAGTAGGGAATTAAGACCTTCGGCTTGGGTCCACCAAACTTTTGCTTTATTTAAAATAGTACAGCTGTCTGATTCAAAATAGTAGCCACCATCATAAAATCCACCATTTTCATCATCCCAACCACTGGCAATAGTATGGTCTACCATTTTCTTTGTTTTTTTTGCTGTAATGGAATCATTTTCAATACCCAATATATGTGAAGCTTCGAGAAGCAAGAATGCCGTTTCAATATCGTGCCCAAAAGAAACATGGTCCAGATAATAGTGCTGTTTGCGGTATGCTTGCGACGAATCGCGCAGAGAAATAGCTGTCCAGTCGCGTTGTAAATGCAAACTTAAAAATCCTTTATCAGTAGTAATAGTATCCCTAATCAGTACCATCAATTCGTATAAACGTTCTTTCACCAGTGGATCCGGCCATACTTCGTATAAGGCCGTAAAACTTTCCAAAAGGTGTATGGTTGAGTTTTGATCTTTCCAGTCCTTGCGTATAAAATTGTCGTAATTCTTATCATTTTCAGTTACTTCCAGCATCCAGGATCCATCCTGTTGCAGCACATCAAAATAACCTTTGTAAACCGAATCATGCGCCTTTTCCTCCAGCCAATGAAAGGTTTTCTTGGCCAAATTTAAGGCGGAAGTATCTTTTGAAGCTTTAAAATAAGTCGCCAAACCATAAATAGCAAAGGAATTGCCATAAGCACTTTTACCGTTTGAAAGAAGGGATAAGGAATCGCCATTTATTCCCAGCAGCGTATGAAATCCGCCATTTTCTTTATCCCACATATGGTTTTTTAGAAAATGATATCCGTGTTCAGCAATATTTAGATAACTTGAATCTTTATAAAAGAGGGCAAGAGTAGAAGCCGTCCAGATGTGCCGCGCCTGACTCACCAGCATCTTATTTTGATTTCCTTTAAGCTGCCATTGATAATCAAAATCAGACCAAAAGCCCCCGTTTACACTGTCGATTGCTTTGGGGTACCATGCATTGACAAGATACTGTAGCGATTCATCAATTTCCGAACTCATCTGTTTAGTGTCGATTTCTGTCCATTTTTCCTGCCTTTTACAAGAAACTAGTGCTGTGGATATCAGAAATACCATCACTATTACAAAGTGATTTACCCTAGAATTTTTCATTATAGAAATGGGTGAATACATGTAAAAAAAAAGATATTTAGGATGGACCATACCGATTTAACCTAATTCCTCCCTAAAAATATGTTAAAATGAGGAGAAAAAGTAATAATTAGCACTTACTTTAAGTTTTAGTCAATAAGTTGGCGGTAAGTCATTTGTAATAATCAAACTAATTTTATGAAAGTTCTGTTTCTCAATAAAAATCTATCTGTGGTTTACAGTTTTTTATTAATCACCATATTGCTTGTGAGCTGTAATAACTCTAAACCGGTTGAACGCATTCCTGCTGAGCAGATTGCAGCTGAACCTGCAGAACCACTACCTGAACCGGCACCTAAAACGGTAACAAACAATAGTAATATTGCCATAAATCCGGCACATGGAGAACCCGGCCACCGATGTGATATTCAGGTGGGAGCACCATTGCCTGGAGCTGCAACCACCGTTAATCCTGCCATTTTTGAAGCATCTCAGCAAACTGCTCCAACGCAGCAAGCAATTTCTTCAAATTTAAACCCTGCCCATGGAGAACCGGGACACCGTTGTGATATTCCGGTTGGCTCGCCGCTGTAACTGTTTTATTTAATTTCGTTAATTGGATATGCTGCCGTAAGTTCGCAGATTTTTACAATTACTTCCACCGCCTTCTGCATACTTTCTACCGGGATATATTCATACTTTCCATGAAAATTGTGACCACCCGCAAAAATATTTGGACAGGGTAGTCCCATAAAACTAAGCTGTGAACCATCGGTGCCTCCTCGTATTGGTTTTATAATGGGGGTTATACCGACTGCTACCATAGCATTTTTGGCAATTTCCACAATGTGCATTACTGGAGTAATTTTTTCTTTCATGTTGAAATACTGGTCATGGAGTTCTACAAAAACACTATCACCATAAATAGAATTTAATTTTGATGCATTTTCCAATATCAGTTGTTTTCGTTTTTCAAATTTTTCCCGATCGTGGTCTCTTATAATCAATTCTATTTGAGCCTGTTCTATTTCTCCTTGAAGATGGTGGATATGAAAAAATCCTTGTCGGTCTATAGTGTGTTCGGGAACTTCTTGCTTGGGTAGAAGACTTATAAATTCATGAGCCATACCAATTGCGTTGACCATTTTTCCATTTGCATAGCCGGGGTGGACACTTTTCCCTGTAAAGGTGATTTTAGCACTCGCTGCATTAAAATTTTCATATTCCAACTCTCCAATTTGGCTTCCATCCACGGTGTATGCCCAATCAGCTCCAAATTTCTCAACATCAAACTTATGCGCGCCACGACCAATTTCTTCATCCGGGGTAAAACCAATTCGGATAGTGCCATGTTTAATTTCAGGATGTTGGATAAGGTATTCCATTGCAGTGACAATTTCCGTGATACCGGCCTTGTCATCTGCACCTAGTAAGGTAGTACCATCAGTTGTGATCAAAGTTTGACCTCTGTAGAGCAACAAATCTTCAAAATAGTCCGGTGATAAAAGGATATTCTTACTTTTATTCAAGACAATCGGCTTCCCATCATAGTTTGGTATTATCTGTGGATTTACGTCGGTTGCAGTAAAATCGGGCGAAGTATCAAAATGTGAAATAAAACCAATAGTCGGTATCTTCTTTTCAACATTTCCGGGTAAGGTAGCCATGATATAAGCATGGTCATCCATTGTTATCTCCTGTAGTCCTATTTGGGTTAGTTCCTCAACCAATTTCCGAGCTAGCACCCATTGTTTTTTGGTGCTGGGGGTTTCGCTTGAACTTGGATCGCTTTGGGTATCAATAGTTACGTAACTTATAAATCTATCAATAATCTGTCGCATGCATACAATTTTGGCTAAAAGTACAATTTTGTAAAAAATCCTTCGGTATATTTAGGGTCAATTCGGCTTACTTAATTTCAGGAAGGTTGAGTATAAAATACTTTTTATTCATTAATGCAGTTTGTATTTGAATATAAGTTAAACAAGGGTTTAATATTAATATTAAATAATATGCGATTGAGGATACTACTATTTTTTCAATTCTTTTTGTTTTTGGTCAACGCTCAGGACTGTACGTTAGATTTAGGCTCGGATAATTTGGAACTCATTACAAAAGTATTTCAATTGAATGAGGCTCAAATTGGGCAAGTTGAGGGATGGAAGGCTCAACTGGCGGTTGAATCTCGATTGATAGAGGAGCAGATTAAGGAATTGTTTAACACTCATCCTCAAAGCAATTATGACGAAATAGAAGCGATGTCAAAGAAATATAAGGTTTTCCAGGATAAGTTGGTCAACCTATCACTCTCTTATGACAATAAGCTTGTACAGGTTTTTAATGATAAGCAGTATGAAAGATATGTTACCCTTTGCAATGAGGCTGCATTAGACCCATTGATTAAAAAGTCCCAATAAACGATAAGTTCATATTAACAATTCATAGTTTTACTATAGGACTGCTGAATTGTACGTTGTATTTTTGTCCAAATTTTTGGTAATTCATGTACAAATTTTTTATTCGCCCTCTACTTTTTTTATTAGATCCTGAAAAAGTTCATAAACTTTCATTTGCTGCTATAAGATTACTTTCTAAAATGGGTTTTTCTGCACTTTTTAGGTCCTTGTATGTTATTGAAAATAAGGAGTTAGAGCGGGAGGTTTTTGGACTCAAATTTAAAAATCCGGTCGGACTGGCCGCAGGTTTCGACAAGAATGCATCGCTCTATAATGAACTGGCTGATTTTGGTTTCGGTTTTATCGAAATAGGAACACTAACTCCTAAACCTCAAGAAGGTAACCCGAAAAAGCGTTTATTCCGTTTAAAAGAGGATCAGGCAATTATCAATCGCATGGGATTTAATAATAAGGGTGTTTTTGATGCAGTAGACAGGCTAAAAAAGAAACATAAGGTCTTAATTGGCGGCAACATTGGTAAAAATAAAGATACTCTAAACCAGGATGCGGTAAAAGACTACCTTATATGTTTTGACGCGTTATTTGACTATGTAGATTATTTTGTTGTAAATGTGAGTTCTCCGAATACCCCGGGTTTAAGAGAGCTTCAAGAGAGGGAACCTTTGACGGATTTGTTGAAGCAATTGAAAAAGGAAAACTCTAAATACGCCCAAAAAGGAAATTGTCCTGAGAAACCAATTCTTTTGAAAATCGCCCCCGACCTTACTGACAGCCAATTAATGGATATTATCTCAATAGTTGACCAAACAAAGATTGACGGAGTAATTGCAACTAACACTACCATTGTCCGAAATGGACTAAAATCATCCTGCTTTTTAATTGAAGAAAAAGGCGGATTAAGCGGAAAACCGCTTACCGATAGAAGTACAGAAGTTATTCGATTTTTAGCTGAGAAGAGCAATAAATCCTTTTCAATTATTGGGGTAGGGGGAATCCATTCCCCGGAAGATGCTCTGGAAAAATTAGATGCAGGTGCAGATCTTATACAATTATGGACAGGCTTCGTTTATGAGGGTCCTGCGTTAGTCAAGAAAATAAATAAAGCTATTTTAGAACACTCAAAAAAGTAAGGTTTAACCAAATGCCTTTTTATTGCTGGATAATAAACCTTTGGTTTTAACTTCTTATTTTGTCCAATAATCAACTACCAATACATCTGCTAAATACGGAGAAAGTACAGATCCAAAGGCTTTGTGATCGGGATGCGGAAGGTATATAGCTCTATCCTCTTCACTTTTAAAAGTAAGGAAAAAACAGTGGGTAAATCCTTTTTCCAATCCCTCCGGACTGTTGTTAAAACCCCATTCATAGGAATGAATCTGCGGAATTTTCGTTTGCAATGCCGAAAAAGCATCCACTACCTCTTGTATGTTTTCTTGGGTAGTACCATCTTTAAACTTAAAAAGCACCACATGGCGGAGTACACTGTCTTGTTTTGCCAACATTTGAAAATTAGGGTTTAAGTCGGTTTTTATCTCTGCTGAAACACTAAAACTAGTGAGAAGTAATACGGCCAGAAATCCAAAAGATAAGATATTAATTTTCATCGAAATTATTTTATAGCAAGATATAAAAAAGATGGTTAATTTAATAGAATTTGTAATTTCAGCCCAAAATCCACATTTTTTGAACTTAGAGATTTTATTCACATTTGTGTTGGCTACAGTTGCTCTGGCTATTTCTCCCGGTCCGGACAATATTTTTGTCTTGACCCAAAGCATCACTAATGGCAAAAAATACGGCTTGGCAACCACCGCCGGCCTAATTTCCGGTTGCCTGTTACATACTACTTTATTGGCATTTGGAATCTCTGCCATAATTAATAGAAATGAGATACTATTTCTTGGAATAAAAGTATTTGGAGCTTGTTACCTTTTTTATTTGGCTTATAGGGTTTATAAAAGTGAGGCAATGTCCGGATTACCGGTAAACAATGTTCCAAAAAAAGGTTTGGGAAAGTTATTTTGGCAAGGGTTTATTATGAATGTACTGAATCCCAAAGTAACCCTATTTTTTTTGGCATTTTTTCCGGCGTTTCTTTTCAGTAACCAGTTAAGCACTGTGATTCAGTTTTATATACTGGGACTACTTTTTATGGTAGTTTCCTTTTGTGTCTTTGGTCTTATAGCTGTCCTTGCCGGTTCTATTGCTAACTACATATTAAACAATCCTAATGCGGGATTATTCTTAAAATGGTTGCAGATAGCTGTGTTTGTGGGTATTGGTATTTATCTGTTGTTATCAGATAAATAGTAGTAATTTTGGGATAATTGTTGCGGTTCTCTTATGTTCAAGAAGGTCAAAATAATAGAATGTCCAAGGGATGCCATGCAAGGGATCAAAGCTTTTATACCGACTAAAAACAAAGTGTTGTATATACAATCTTTATTAGGATGCGGCTTTGATACTATTGATTTTGGCAGCTTTGTTTCACCTAAAGCCATTCCTCAAATGGCTGATACGGCAATGGTGCTCAATGAGCTGGATTTATCCAAAACCAATAGTAAACTTCTGGCTATTGTAGCTAATCTCCGTGGTGTGGAAGATGCATGTCGGTTTAGTCAGATTGATTATTTGGGGTACCCCTTTTCCATTTCAGAGAATTTCCAAATGCGCAACACCCATAGCACTATTGCCCAGTCTATTGAAATACTACAAGAAATTTTGAATGTGGCGGATAGGAGTCATAAAAAAGTGGTAACCTATATTTCCATGGGATTTGGAAATCCGTATGGAGATCCCTGGGATGTGGAGATTGTAGGAGAGTGGACAGAAAAGTTGTCGGCGATGGGGGTAAAAATACTTTCTCTTTCCGACACAGTGGGAACATCTACACCCCAAGTAATAGATTATTTATTTTCCCATTTAATTCCCCAATACCCGGAGATTGAATTTGGAGCGCATCTACATACTACTTCTGGAAAATGGCACGAAAAGATAAATGCAGCTTTTCAAGCAGGGTGCAGGCGATTTGATGGAGCCGTACAAGGTTTTGGGGGGTGTCCCATGGCTAAGGATGAATTGACTGGTAACATGCCCACGGAAAAAATGCTATCTTATTTTACGGAACAAAAAGCGGATACCGGAGTAAATTGGCTGGCTTTTGAGGCTGCCTATAATAAAGCATCAGACCTTTTTGGTACCTACCACTAAAGGAGTCCAAAAAGGTCTGGCAAATACTAAATAAAAATGTTTCTTAAAACCTTAGGTTTAAGCCTCCATAAGCTCCGAAGGGATGCCCCGGCCTTAAACCGATTGGAACCCTTGCTGCCAAATAGGTTTCATCCAATAAATTGATAATATTTCCTGTAAGGCTAAGATTTTTATTGAGATGATACTTGGCCGAAAAGTCAACGATAAAATTGGCATCTACTCGTTCATTTTCAGGTATTTCGCCACTTCCTGCAACGGTTCTTATAGCATCTAGGTATCTGCCGCTAAGAGCTAAATCAAGTTTACGATATTGTAAGGCGAGGGTAGTACTAAATTGGTGCTTTGCAATATAGGGTAACTCATCTCCGGCATTTACTTCGCCCCAAAGTTCGGAGGTACTACTAAAGCTGCTCAAAAATTCAGTATCCGTTAGTGTATAAGAAAAAGTAAGTGGAAGTTTAAGGCCACTGGCTTCATTGTGTAACAGATTGTAATTTAACAATAATTCCATGCCCTGAACTTTTACAGCTCCTGCGTTAAATTGATCCAAGGTACTTTCACCCCCTGAGGAAGCGAAATCACTTCCTAAGAGATTGGAATAATCATTATAGAAACCAATTACCTCTCCGGAAAGTCTTCCAAACGCAAAACGAGAGCCCAACTCGTAATTAATACTAACTTCTCCTTCTTGTCCTTCCGTATTACTGGGAGGAGAAAATCCTTTATGTACGCCACCAAAAATTGAAAAGGTGTTGGACAAATCATAACTAGCACCTATCCCGGGAATATACATTTCAACCTTATTCTCACGTGTTGTTAAATTTGTACCACTTCTTTGAATATCATTATTTCCGAAATCAGATCGGGTCAATACAATGTTTTCGTATCGAATTCCGGGTATCACCGTAAGACCATTAAATCTCACCTTATATTGCGTATGAGCCGAAAATGCAGTAGCATCGTCCAACCTGTTCGCAGATGTCCCGGGTGTTCCGGTAGTATTCAGCTCCATGACCCCTCCGGTTATACCGTAGAAGTCCCTCCATTGAAAACGGTCTTCTTCGTCAAAATGATAGCGTAAACTAACTTCAATATCATGAAATACAGTTTCTCCCCAATGGTAATCAAATTTTGTCTGAATACCCTTGGATACATAACTTCGGTTGTTGTTGGTATATCTAAGGGAATTGCCCGCAGCATTTTGTTCCCCCCTTATAATGGCAAATTGGTTTGGGAATTCAGAAGGGTTGTCAATAATATTCGCAATAGTGGTAGTCGTCCCATCAAAAACTACATCACTTAATCTGGCCCAATTTCTTCCAAAAGTGTTGTAATACCCTGTGGTTGTTATTCTGAAGTACTCATTAAATTCTAAGGTATGAGATGCTGTAAATTGTAAATGATCGGTATTTACTACATCTTCCTGTGTTGCAGAATAGCGCCTGAATGGGGTAAGGTCAAAATCTGCTTGTGTAAGTCCTAAATAGGTTTCATCCGATTTTTCATCGGCATATTGGAATTTAAAGTTCAAGGACTGCCTTAACCGATCTTTGGGATTACTGTTGATCCTGAATTTAGCCACAAAATCGTTTCTGTTAAAGCCGGTATTTCCTCCATTGTCCAATTCCTTAAACCCATCGGAACGGTAATTCAAATACTCTACGAAATAGCCAAAGTTGTTCTTGCTATCGCCTAATTGGGCGTGTAAATTACTACTGTTGAAGCTCCCATAGTTGGCCGTCAAGCCTCCTGAAAACGAAGTTGGTATTTGTCCGGAAATGAAATTTACGGCACCTCCAGTGGTAAATGGACCATACTGTATTTGACTACTCCCTTTTAGGACTTCAACTGCGTGCATTCTATTTACATTAGGGAAATAATAGGCAGCAGGTGCACTGTATGGGGCAGGGGCAATCAAGACACCGTCCTCCATAATAGTAATTTTAGCACTGCGTTCCGGTGAAGTTCCTCGTAAACTTATGTTTGGACGAAGCCCAAAACCATCCTCTTCGTAAACATTAACTCCCGGTACAGTACGTAGCACCCTGTTGATATCGGTGTAACCAAATTGTTTTAGTTCCTCCGGAGACACATAATATGCAGCACCTGTTCTATTTTTTGCCTGAAATTTACTTCCAAAGAGTACATCCGCCGAAATAACTACTTCTTTTAGTACAATTATGCTGTCTTGAGATGTATCAACCTGTGCTCTAATAGAAAATAAACATATTAGAAGGAAAAAGAGGGTACAACTGCGATTCATGATTAATTTAGATTGATTAAAAATAATTTTCGACAAAAATAAAACTTATATCAAAATGCGCAAACTTTATTTAGAATTAATAAAAATAAAAAAGGATTATTTTAAGTTGGTCATTTGAGGGTCAGTATAAGGTGATATAAAAGAAAACGTGAAGGCAGTTTTCAGAAAAACTACATTTAGATACTACTATGGGAAAACTATTGTCTTTTCTATACTTGGGCGGAGTAGTAAAGTAATACAATTAAAAGTAGTATCTTTGCACGCAATTAATCTGTAATTGCCATGCAAGCTCATCTCAACAAAATTATTGGTGAAGGTCTAACGTACGATGATGTACTCCTAGTACCAGCCTTTTCTGAAGTGCTTCCAAGAGAAGTTAATATTCAAACAAAATTCACCCGAAATATCACCATTAACATACCCATAGTTTCAGCGGCTATGGATACAGTTACTGAATCAAAAATGGCCATAGCTATAGCACAGGAAGGTGGTATAGGAGTTCTGCATAAGAATATGACTATTGAGCAGCAGGCCTTAAAAGTTAGAAAGGTAAAACGTGCAGAAAGCGGAATGATCTTGGATCCTGTGACCTTACCGCTTCACTCTTTGGTGAGTGATGCCAAAGCTAATATGAAGGAGTATGGTATTGGTGGAATTCCAATTGTGGACAACTCCGGAAAATTAATTGGCATAGTTACCAATAGGGATTTACGATTTGAAAAGAATAATTCTCGTCCCATTTCTGAAGTCATGACCTCTAAAAATTTAGTAACTGTGGGAGAGGGCACTTCATTAGAGGAGGCAGAAGATATTCTTCAGGAAAATAAAATTGAAAAACTACCTGTAGTAGATAAAGATTATAAATTAGTCGGGTTAATCACGTTTAGAGATATCACTAAACTTACACAAAAGCCAATTGCCAATAAAGATCAATATGGACGCCTAAGAGTTGCAGCCGCGTTGGGAGTAACCCCAGATGTTTTGGAAAGAACTACCGCTTTGGTAAATGCGGGTGTTGATGCTGTTGTAATAGATACGGCTCATGGCCATACAAAAGGAGTGGTTGCCGTTTTAAAAGAGATTAAAAATAAATTTCCCCAATTAGAGGTTATTGTTGGCAATATTGCTACTGCAGAGGCAGCTCAGTATTTAGTTGCTGCAGGTGCTGATGCTGTTAAAGTGGGTATAGGTCCGGGATCTATTTGCACCACAAGAGTAGTAGCTGGAGTTGGATTTCCTCAGTTTTCTGCTGTATTGGAGGTAGCAGCTGCGATTAAGGGCAGTGGAGTTCCTGTTATTGCTGATGGGGGTATCCGTTATACCGGAGATATTCCAAAAGCTATTGCTGCTGGAGCAGATACGGTAATGTTAGGTTCCTTATTGGCCGGAACCAAAGAATCGCCAGGGGATACCATTATTTATGAAGGTCGAAAATTTAAATCGTATCGGGGAATGGGTTCATTAGAAGCTATGAAGCAAGGCAGTAAGGACCGATATTTTCAGGATGTGGAAGATGATATTAAAAAGCTGGTACCGGAAGGTATAGTAGGTCGCGTTCCTTACAAAGGTGATTTGTTTGAAAGTATCCATCAGTTTGTGGGGGGATTACGTGCAGGCATGGGGTACTGCGGTGCCAAGGATATAAGTACTTTGCAGGAGACCGGAAGATTCGTAAAAATTACGGCCAGTGGTATTAATGAAAGTCACCCACATGATGTTACCATCACTCAGGAAAGCCCTAATTACAGTCGATAATTAGTTTCTAATAATTTACACTATAATTTTAGGGTACAGTTAAGGCAAAACCAGATGAGAATTTTAAACAGTTCTGTAAAATTGGCTATTTACCTTTAGCCTCATACGTTTTCCAATCTTTTTCCAGATAAATATTATCACCAAAGTATTTGGCTATATTTAAAAAGGGCTGAGGTTTTTGGTAACCGGGCAAAGGAGATAACATATTCATTTTTTCATCGAGAAATATGGTGGTAGGGTAACTCAATTTTCCCTGCATTAAAGCAGCGGCTAATTCATGATACCCTGATCTACCGGAAGCTATAAATTTATAGGTATTGCCTTTAAAGGTTATGGGTTCCTTGCCTTCACCGTCCATCTTAACCATATAGAAATTCTTTTCCATGTAGGCTGCTACTTCAGGATTTTGAAAGGTATCCTGATCCATTTTTTTGCACCATCCACACCAATCTGTGTAAATATCAACGAAAATTTTCTTTGGATTTTTATCAGTCTCAACCAATTTTGTAGCTTCATCCCAGGTTAACCATTTTACTTCCTGACCAGTAGCGGAAGCAAAAAATAGTCCAATAAAGAGACAAATAGAGAATTTACATAGTTTGACTAGCTTTGTATACATGCTTAAGAATTTTGGGCTTTTAGTCCCAATTAGATAACAAAACTAACGAAATTTTCTGATTTTTATTTTGCGATGGATTTTTCCTTTTCCGGCGCAAATAACTCTTTGAGGTCTACCTGATTTTTAATAAGGTCATCAAAAGTTTCGCGCTCACGAATTAGAATTGCTTTGTTCTTATACCACAAAACTTCCGGGGGTCTAAATCTGGAATTGTAATTACTGGCCATAGTAAAGCAATACGCTCCGGCATTTTTGAAGCATAGAATATCACCTTCAGAAATTTCACTAATTCTATGATTGCTTGCAAAGGTGTCGGTTTCACAAATATAGCCAACAACAGAGTAAAAACGTTCTTTGCCTTCAGGATTAGAAATGTTGAGTATTTTGTGAATGGCGCCGTAAAACATGGGTCTGATAAGATGGTTGAATCCCGTATCAATACCTGCAAACACGGTTGAGGTAGTTTGTTTTACCACATTCACTTTAGCTAGAAAGTAGCCGGCTTCACTAACCAAAAATTTACCGGGTTCAAAAGCTAACGTTAACTCTTTGCCATAAACATAGCAAAAATCATTGAATCTTTCACTTAATTTTTTGCCAAGTTCTTCCACATTGGTTTCAATATCTCCTTCTTTATAAGGTACCTTAAAACCGCTACCAAAATCTATAAATTCCAAATTCTTAAAATTTTTGGCGGTTTCAAATAGAATCTCTGAAGCATATAGGAAAACATCAATATCCAGAATGTCACTTCCGGTATGCATGTGAATACCGTTAATATTCATCTTTGTAAGCTCTATAATCCGAAGAAGATGGGGGGTTTGGTGAATACTAATACCAAACTTAGAGTCAATATGTCCTACGGAAATTTTTGAGTTACCGCCGGCCATAACATGTGGGTTTATTCGAATACAGACAGGGACATCCGGGTGTTTGGCACCAAACTGCTCCAATATAGACAAATTATCTATGTTTATTCGAACTCCAAGGGCCGCGGCTGCCTCAATTTCCTCTAAAGAAACACCATTTGGCGTAAAAATAATGGACTCCGGTTTAAAGCCAGCTAACAGACCCAATTGCACTTCTTGAATAGAAACAGTATCCAATCCACTGCCCAAACTATTCATTAAACGCAAAATTGTTATATTGGAAAGTGCTTTTGCAGCATAGTTGAGTTTCAGATTTTTTACTCCTTTAAAAGCATTGGTTAACCTTTTAAATTGGGAAACAATCTTTTCGGCATCATATACATAAACGGGGTCACCGTAGGTTTTGGCAATTTTAAGTAAATCGGCATGTTGCATCTCACATAATTTTAGGCAAAGCTAGATAGAAATTAAATTTGAACCAAAAAAAGCAGTACATTAATTTAAAATACAACAAAATGTTATATATACAACATTTAACAATAAATCCAGCGCTTCCTATTTAAATTAGGGTAATTACTATTGGTTTCCTATTTTTGCAATCGAACCATAAGAAACCAGAGATGAATCTTCACGAATATCAAGGAAAAGAAATTTTAGCAAGTTTTGGGGTACGTATTCAACGCGGTATTGTTGCTCATAATGCAAAGGAAGCTGTAGATGCGGCCAAACAGTTAACTCAGGAGACCGGAACAGGATGGCATGTTATAAAGGCTCAGGTGCATGCAGGAGGAAGAGGTAAAGGAGGAGGTGTGAAACTTGCCAAGAATTTAAAGGAAGTAGAGGAGATTGCCGGTGCTATTATTGGTATGAACCTGATTACCCCGCAAACTTCTGCAGAAGGTAAACGGGTACACCAGGTTTTAATAGCAGAGGATGTATACTATCCAGGAAATAGTGAGACTAGTGAATTTTACATGTCTGTTCTATTAAACAGAGGAACAGGTAGAAACATGATTATGTATTCAACAGAGGGTGGTATGGACATAGAACATGTTGCAGAACACACTCCACATCTAATTTTTACTGAGGAGATTGATCCGTCAGTAGGTCTACTACCTTTTCAAGCTCGCAGAATAGCTTTTAATTTGGGATTATCGGGAAATGCCTTTAAGGAAATGATCAAGTTTGTAACCGCTTTGTATACGGCTTATGTAGAAAGCGACTCCAGTCTGTTTGAAATAAATCCCGTACTTAAAACTTCTGATGACAAAATTTTGGCAGTTGATGCCAAAGTATCTATAGATGATAATGCTCTATACCGAAGGAAGCAATATGCTGAGATGAGAGACCTTCGGGAAGAAAGCCCAATAGAAGTTGAAGCCAGAGCAGTAGGTTTAAACTATGTAGATTTGGATGGTAATGTAGGTTGCATGGTAAATGGAGCAGGTTTGGCCATGGCTACAATGGATTTAATAAAAATGGCAGGAGGGGAACCAGCTAACTTTTTGGATGTTGGTGGAACAGCCGATGCAAAAAGGGTAGAGGAAGCCTTCAGAATTATTTTAAAAGATCCCAATGTTAAAGCAATACTCATCAATATTTTTGGTGGTATTGTACGTTGCGATCGGGTTGCGCAAGGGGTTGTAGATGCATATAAAAACATGGGAGACGCAATTAAAGTGCCTATTATTGTTCGTCTACAGGGAACAAATGCTGAGCTTGCCAAGGAGATTATAGATAATTCAGGTTTGGCGGTACACTCCGCTGTTCAATTTCAGGAGGCTGCTGATAAAGTGAAAGCCGTTTTATCATGATATAAGCTCCTATCATAACGAGCTGTAAGGCAATGTTTTATTAACATTGCCTTTTTGCATTTTATACATAAAAAGTCTTATTATATTACTTCTTTTTCCGGGTTTAAAGTTATAGCCTATATTCTAATCATACTTTTTGGCAAGCTATTATTAATTCTTAATAAATGGATTTCAATTTTCTTTCTTTCGCAAATATTGATTTAATGTTAGCATCATTATCTATAGGTTAAAAATTAATTACTACTCGATTTTTCTTTTTAATTCAATTTACATTTGTCCTAATCACAAGAAGGAAAATTTGCAAATAACTTGTTAAAATTCATTTTGATTGTAACATTTTTATTTTTAAAGCGTCTTTTTAGTAATTCATCAATTCATCAATCATAAAAACAAAAACATCATGAGAAAAGTTAGTTTAATTTTAATGGCCGCATTGTTATTATCAACAGGAAGTATTTTTGCCAATACACCAAAAAAAGACAATCCTACAAAAAATCTTTCTTCGCAGATTGGATCTTTTTTAAAGGATAATGAATTCACAATTAACGAGAACAATTTAACAGCAAACGTATTGTTTACCTTAAACAAAAACAGCGAGATTGTAGTGGTATCTGTTGATACAAAGGATACTACTTTGGAGGCATTTGTTAAGGCACGCCTTAATTACCAAAAAGTAGAGGTTGCTGAATTACAAGAAGGCAGAATGTACACTGTTCCTGTACGAATTACGATTTAATCAACGTGGCACCGAAGAAAAAATCCTGAATTAATTCAGGATTTTTTTTTGTTTTTGAATTTGGCGTTACCGATGTTAGGGTCCAGTTTTTTTAGTTGTTTAGCCTTAAAATCCACATCATAGGGCTTGGTTTGATGTCCTTTGTTCTTTGGTTTGGGCAAGGTTTCTTTTGGATTTTTTGGATTTTCTTTAGCACCTCTGTAGTATATGACTAGCGCATTCAAAAAATTACGTAAAATCTGATCTCCGCATTCCACGTAGTTCGGATGTTCTTCACTTCTAAAAAAAGCACCCAATTCACTTTTTGAAATTTTAAAATCTACCAATTTCAAGATTTCTACGATTTCATCATCACGAAGCATTAGAGCTACCCGTAGTTTTTTTAAAACATCATTATTAGTCATTTATTTTTTTTGAGCAAGATAGAAATAAAAATCACTGACATTTCAAATTAACAACCATTTACAGTAATTTATAATAAAAGAGCGTAATTTGGAGTTCTAATAGAAGTTGTTTAAAAGCTATAATTATCTCATTTTGAGTAGTTACAAGGAAAAATTAAGTATATTATCAGAAATGATAACCTTTGCGAGGGTTGAAAAGGCCGTAAAAGAAACAGAATACAATTTTCTTTTAGGGGTGGCTAAACAATTGCAGATAGATAAAGTCACTTTTGATTCCTTATTCGATAAAAAAGTAGAAAAGATTGTTCCCAAGACGCCAACCGAGCGCATACTTCAATTCCATAGGTTAGTGTTACTAATGAATGTAGATCAAATCCAAACGGATTTGGAAATAAGTCGACTGCATAACATGGGTCTGGGCTTGGGATTACCCCCTTCGGCCATAGAGCAAGTACTAACTATAATGCACCAATATCCGGACAAAATTGTACCTCCGGATATTTTAATTGGTATCTTCAAAGCGCATTATAACTAGAAAAATAACTTTAAAAGCGCCATTATGACATATTATTAACTAAAATTCATGACAAAAGGGCGTAAAAATACACATGGTATATGATTTGTTTATTAGTTAGGCAGAAATAATGTTTAACTAAAAAATGTACAGCCATGAGTATAATAACAAGAAACAATGTTGTTTTTCCTTCATTTGTAAATGAATTATTAAGACCTGATTGGTTCGGGGGAATTAATAATTTCCAAAGCACTGTTCCAGCAGTAAATGTTAAAGAAAGCGAGAAAGACTTTGAATTGGAATTAGCGGTTCCCGGAAGAAAAAAAGAAGATTTCAACGTAGAAATAGACAATGGTGTAATGACTATTTCTTCTGAGCAAAAATCAGAAAACACCGTATCAGATGAAAATTATACAAGAAGGGAATTCGGTTACAGCTCATTCAAAAGATCTTTTACTTTACCAAAAACAGTTAATGCAGATCAAATAAATGCAACTTATGAAGATGGTGTTTTAAAGTTTGTTTTACCGAAAAAAGAAGAAGCCTTACCAAAACCAAAAAGATTAATTGAGATTGCATAGCAATCGGTTTTTGAGGCAAATAAAGTTAGTTTAGTTGGTTGGTTAATATTCCGCACAAGAATTTTGTGCGGAATATTTTTTTCCATTTTGAGGTTTACGTTTGGTTTTGTAATGATTTAATTTCATCCCTTAATTTGGCAGCCTGCAAAAAATCTAAATCCTTTGCCGCTTTTTCCATAGCCTTTCTTTTTTCCCTGACCAGTTTTTCCTTTTGGTCTTTTGTCAAATAGTCCAAATCAGGTTCAGCAGCTCTAAGTTCTTCTTTAATAAAGTGATAAGTAGAAACAGAATTTTTAGATAATGAATTATCCAGACTTTTATTTAAAGCAGTTGGAGTAATATTGTTTTCCAGATTATACGCAATTTGTTTTTCACGTCTGTAATTGGTAGCATCTATAGTTTTTTGCATACTTTCCGTTACTTTATCTGCGTACATTATTGCTTTACCATTTAAGTTACGGGCGGCCCTACCTACAGTTTGTGTCAAAGATCTGTTGCTTCTTAAAAAACCTTCTTTATCCGCATCCAAAATAGCAACCAGAGAGACTTCCGGCAGGTCCAACCCTTCACGTAAAAGGTTTACTCCAATAAGTACATCAAAAACACCTTTTCTAAGATCTTGCATAATTTGCACCCGCTCTAAAGTATCCACATCACTATGTATATACCGACAGCGTACACTAATGCGTGTAAGATATTTGGCTAATTCTTCCGCCATTCTTTTGGTAAGTGTAGTTACCAAAGTCCGTTCATCTATTTCGACCCGTTGTTGAATTTCCTCTAACAAATCGTCTATTTGGTTTAGACTTGGGCGAACTTCGATAATAGGATCCAATAAGCCTGTTGGACGGATAACCTGTTCCACAATTATTCCTTGACTTAGTTGCAGTTCATAGTCCGCAGGAGTAGCACTAACAAATACTATCTGGTTCTGAAGCGCTTCAAATTCTTCAAATTTTAAGGGCCTGTTATCCATGGCAGCGGGCAACCGAAAACCAAATTCAACCAAATTCTCTTTTCTAGAACGGTCGCCTCCATACATGGCATGTACTTGAGGAACTGTGACATGACTCTCGTCAATTACCATTAAATAGTCATCCGGAAAATAATCCAATAAGCAAAAAGGTCTGGTTCCCGCTTCACGCCCATCCAAATATCTGGAATAGTTTTCTATTCCGGAGCAATATCCCAGCTCGCGAATCATTTCCAAATCAAAATTGGTGCGTTCCTCCAGCCGTTTGGCCTCCAGGTGTTTTCCAATACTTTTAAAAAAGTCTATCTGCAGTATCAAATCCTTTTGTATTTGATGTATTGCATTTTGGAGTACATCCGGTGAAGTTACAAACATATTGGCAGGGTAGATGTTGAGATTTTCATACAACTCTATCACCTTATTTTTAAAGGGATCAAAAGCTTCTATTTCTTCAATCTCATCGCCAAAAAAATGAATTCTGAAAGCATGGTCAGCATAACTGGGAAAGACATCAACAACATCCCCCTTAACCCTAAAATTTCCATTTTTAAAATCGGCCATGGTTCTGGAATACAAACTTTGAACCAATTGGTGCAATAATTTGGTGCGGGAAATAATCTGATTTTTCTTAAGCGGAATCACATTCTTTTGAAATTCAATAGGATTACCAATACCATAAAGACAGGAGACTGAGGCCACTACCAGAACATCTCTTCGACCGGATAAAAGGGAAGAGGTTGTGCTCAATCGTAATTTTTCGATATCCTCATTTATTGAAAGATCTTTCTCTATATAGGTTCCGGTTGCCGGTAGATAAGCTTCCGGTTGATAATAGTCGTAGTACGAAACAAAATATTCTACTGCACTACCGGGAAAAAATTGTTTGAATTCCGAGTACAGTTGTGCAGCTAAGGTTTTATTATGCGCCAAAACCAAAGTTGGTTTTTGTACATTTTCTATCACATTAGCTACAGTAAAGGTCTTTCCGGAACCAGTTACCCCAAGTAAGGTTTGGTAACGTTCACCAGTTTCTATTCCTTTTGTTAATTGCTCAATGGCCTGAGGCTGGTCGCCCGTAGGTTTAAAATCAGATACAACTGTAAATTTCATGGTTTAAAGTTACGAAAGGTGAAGCATTTGCAGTTATTTTTTTACCTAACGTTTCAATGTAAAATGGCCTTCATAAACGTTCCTTAAGTTATCCACTGCTCGGAACCAATAATCAGACGGTGGCATAGGATTACCATTAAAATTACCATCCCATCCCGGAGAGGAAGGATTTATTTGTGCCAAGAAAAAACCATATCGGTCATAAATATGGATAACTTCCATGACCACTTCACTGGATACCGAAGGAGGTATAAACTGCCAAAAATCGTTAATGTTATCTCCATTTGGGGTAAAGAATTTAGGGAAATCCTCTAGAGAAATATCCCGTTCAATAAAAACTTCTGTTGTGCCACAACCATTTTTATCCCGGACATAGATGATGTGGGAGTTTCCGTTAACATCATTAAAAATGGGACTATCTTGATAAACGCCTGTACTATTATCAATTGCAAACTCGTAATCACCCAAGCCATTAACCTGGAGTTCAATTCTTTTAGTATCTGTAGGTCGAGTTATTTCGATATCTGTAATTGTAGGTAAATCAGAAAGTTGCACGGTAAAAGGAGTACTACTTTCGCATTCTGTTACTCCAACAATGTTGTAAGCTTCGTATCGATAATTTCCTATTTCTGAGATGAAAACTGTTGACGAAGTAGATAGTAACGTTTCTGAGTTATCGTTATTGATACGATACCAGCGAAACCCGTTGGCAGTATCCGGGCTTGTCACCACTGACGGTAAGCTATTATTGCAGATAGTAATGTTACTAGGAAAAGTAGTTTGTGGTCTTATATACTCTACCTGCCCAATGACATAATTATAATAAGCCTCACAGGTCAAGTCTACCAATCCAGTAGTAAAAATGTCCGATTGGCATGAGACAGCGGAACCGTTCTCGTTATAGGGAGTAATAGTCACATAAATTGCAGTATCAATTGGTAATGGATTATCAGGGGTGTATGAAAGTCTGTTTCCAACATCTAAATCATCTACTATTTCATTTCCTCCCGGAGTGGTGCCCATTGAAATACGATAACCGGTGGCACCATAAGAATAAATCCATTCTATCTGTGTATCTGTCGCAATATTTACAGCACCATTATAAGGTGACTTTAACTGTGTACAACTGGGAGGTGTGGTAATAGTTTCTGTCCTAAAAACAATACCCGGACAAATCAATAGCGTGTTGTCCGGCATAAAAATACTTAAGGTAGCGTATATTACCGTATTAGATGGTAAACCCAATTCAGGAGTAAAAGAAGTAATAAATCCGGCAGACCTGCTGTTAAGAATATCCTCTCCTCCGGGAGTGGTTCCCAAAGAGAATAAATAGCCATTGGTGCCAGGAACAAAAGGCCATGTCATTGTAGCATCAACAGGAATATTGAGAGCCCCGTCCGCCGGGAAAGAAAGCACAGGACAACTTTGCCCAAAGCCATAGAGTCCTAACGCGAGACAAATGAAAAATACTCCTTTCTTTAGCATCTTTCTATAATTACAAAAATCAATATTATCTTTTTAAAGTAAAATGTCCTTTATACTCCTTCATAGTATTGTCTATTGCCTTAAACCAATAATCAGAGGGTGGCATAGGCCTCCCTAAATAGGTCCCATCCCATCCTTCAGATTCAGGATCTATCTGCGCAATTAACTTCCCGTAACGATTATAAATCTGAATTGTAATCATAATAATGGCAGTGTCGCCAGCGTCAGGGGGTTCGATAAATTGCCAATAATCATTTATGGAATCATTATTTGGAGTAAAAAACTTGGGGAAACCTTCCAAGGTTAAATCTTGGACTATAGTTTCTTGGGTTATACCACAGCCATTTTTATCACGGACATACACTGTATGTGTTCCGGGGAGTATACCATTAAAAACAGGACTATCTTGATAGGTACCATCAATCCTGTCCAGTGCATATTCATAATCTCCAATACCGGTTATTCTTACCGTAATTTGGAATCGGTCACCCTGGTCAATTAAGTCCAATGCTGTTATGATTGCTGCTTCTGATGCGACGACCGTAAATTCTTGTGAGGAAGAACATTCAAAAGTACCTCCTGTTTGCGCAATAGTATTATAGGCTTCATAGCGATAGTTCCCGGTTTCTGTCAAGGTCAACTCAGGAGTTTCTGAAAGTAAAGTTTCGGAACCATTACTATTAATACGATACCACCTAAAACCGTCCGTATTATCTGTGGTAGTAACGGTATAGGGAGTTTCATTTTGACAAAAGGAAATTCGGTCAGGGAAATCTATTACAGGGCTTAAGTCAATCAATTCACCGTCCGGATCAAAAAAAGGACCACATCCGAAGAGAGTTGAAAAAGACTCTTGGCCGCATCCTAGCGCTTCTCCGGCACCGTTTTGAGGAATAATAGTTATATAGAAAGTTCTATTAGGCTCAAAATCTAAAACGAAGGTTGAATTTGTGAAAAAAATGGCGTTGTTTAAAACATCTTGTTCAAAAGGGGAGGAGCCGATAGATACTCGGTAACTTATCGCCCCGGGAACCTCAGTCCATTCTAAAAACGGGGTTAAGGGAACATTAAGAGCACCATCAGCCGGACTTACCATGGTGGCACAACCTGGCAGCGTGGCCAACGCTCCGGTAGTGAATCCTGTTTCCTGACAATTAAGCGCTACTCCATTTTCATTATAGGGTATTAGCAACACAAAAATGGGAGTACTCGGAGGTAAGTCCACCGGCGGATTGTAAACCAGCACATTACCTAAGTCGGTTTCCGGCAAAAAATCCCCTGCTCCGGGATTTGTACCAATTCTTAGGCGATATCCCGTTGCTGTTGGGGCATAATTCCAGCGTATATTTGTTCCCCCATTCACATTGGTTGCATTTGGTGCCGGACTGGCTAATACGGCGCAGGGGGGAGGTGTTACAACATCTTCCGTTCGGAACGTTTGGCTGGCACATACTATATCTTCCTGATTAAAAAAGAACAATGTTAAGGTTACATAAAGTTGCGTATTCTCAGGAAGCCCTAATGGCGGGGTATATGAAGTTGCACTTCCTACCGGTTGATTAGCTATAATTTCGGTTCCGCCGGGAGTGGTACCAATGGAAATGCGATATCCGGGTACTCCCGTTACAGGCGTCCAAGTTATGGATGAAGTTACAGGGACATTGGTTGCTCCATTAGCCGGGCTAGTGATTGCTGGACACACTTGGGCAACGGGAAAGTATCCCAAAAACAAAAGTGGAAGATATAGCAGTTTTTTTAGCATTTGACAAAAATCAAACGCTACAAGATACTATAAATCCCGCTTTTTTAATAGAGCATACGACAAATAGACAAAAATGGCTGTCCAACACAGCACTACAAGTATTTCATACCAATGAACCTGATAGTTCAATGTAATTTTTTCACCAATTTGATTGGCAACAGACTGCACGGCGCCCAGTCTTGAAAAAGGTTCTTTGATCAAATTTGTCATGGATTCCAATGGTAGAAATGCCACTAAACTTTCAGAAAGCTCCTTGCCTCCCAGACGCCAAAGCGTCAATTTAAAGAACAAATTTTCAATTAAAAACCAAAGAAATAAAAACCCAAGTGCAAATGCAGATCGCTTTACTAAGATTCCCAGAAAAAGACAAAAGGAAAAGAATCCGGTAAGTTTTACAAAGAAAGCAATCAGAAACTCCAGATTTGAAAATATGATTGAAAATTCGTTATAATCGGAATAAATCAATCCTAAAATCAAGGAAACCAGAAATACAAAAACAGTTGAAAGAAGCGATAATGAGACAACGGTGAGAAATTTAGATAAAATAAATTCCTTCTTACTTAAGCCATCAATTAAGTTTTGTTTTATGGTTTTATTGCTGTACTCGTTAGACATCATGGAAACAATTACTATGGCAAGAAAAAATTTAAACAAAGCCGTAATATACGTATTGAAGTGCCAGATATAAGGGAAGTTAAAGATACCTTGATCAGCCAAATGAAACTGTATCGGTCCAATATTAAACTTTATTGCTGCTATAAGAGCTATTGAGGTTAGCAATATAAAATAGGACAAAATTAAAATCCTACTCGACCTGTTGTTCCACAGTTTTATAAATTCTATTTGAAGTAACCGTATAATTGCCTGCATTAGTTGGATAGGTTTTTGGTTAAGGTTAAAAATTGTTCTTCCAGGCTCTCTTTTCGTTTAACCAAGTGGGAAAGGTAAATTCCTTTTTCATATAGAATTTTATTGAGGACTTCCGCCTTCATTTCTTCCTTTAAAAAGGCAGTAATAAGACCATTTTCAATTTTTATGTTGCCGAAAATAGGGTTTGTTTTCAAGTAAGCCAGCAAACCATCTGCCTGCTCTGTTTTAAGTTCAAAAAAACCAAAACTTGCCAGCATACCATCAACAGTACCAGAATACAGCTTTTCTCCCTTTCTTAAGATAACCACATGGCTGCAGACTTTTTCTACCTCATCCAATAAATGAGACGCCAATAAGATGGTGGTGCCTTTGGCAGCAATTGTTTTAATAATTTCCCGTATCTGATGAATTCCTTGAGGATCCAGGCCATTTGTTGGTTCGTCCAAAATAAGTATTTCAGGATCGTTTAGCAGCGCAGAGGCAATAGCCAAACGCTGTTTCATTCCAAGGGAATAGGTTTGAAATTTGCTGTTTTTTCGTTCCAAAAGTCCAACAAGCTCTAACTTTTCCTCAATTTTATCTTCGCTTACTTCCTTTATTTTACACACCAGTTTGAGGTTCTGTAATGCTGACATGTATGGGTAAAAATTGGGACGTTCTATGATGGCCCCAACTTTTTTTAAGGCATTGTGCGTGGATACGTTACCATCAAACCATGAAAAGTCACCTTGGGTCTTGTTTACAACATTCAGTACGATACCTAAAGTGGTAGATTTTCCGCTTCCATTGGGTCCAAGGATGCCGTAAACATTTCCTTTTTCGATAGTAAAGGATAAATCTTTAACAGCTGTGAGATAACCAAATTTTTTGGTAAGGTTAGTAACGGTTAGGATGGTTGGCAAAATAACGTATGATTTTAATTTGTTTATAGTAACTTGACGAAGAAATACCTAATTTGTTACAAAGAAATGGAATTTAAAAAAACCAAGCTATGTCGGAAGAACGATTGATGTCAAAAAAGAAACCGGCTTACCCCATAAACGAGGATTTGGATGCCTATTTGGATCACTACAATCGCAAAATAGAAATACCAATATTTTATGAGGATCTTTTACGGTTTTCCGGCTCTGTGGTAGTTTACGATGCCAATGACGAAGACACATTGTGGATTAGAGTGTACTATTCGGAGTATGATCGGCAGGAAATTGATCTTAGCTTAAAGAAGGTTTACTCGCTACTTCATTCAGATGGAGGAGACCATATTATTCAGTACCTGAATGTGGATGGGGTGGATTATTGCACCTTTGGTAATTCCAAACCTTTTCGTATTAAGATTAGAAATATCCTGAACGATAATTTTACCTATTTCTATGTAAAGAAGGCAGATGCTTCCAGAGTTTATGGCCTGGAATTGGAGCATATGCTGTCTCCTTATAATCTCAATTTTTTGGTCTATAAAAACACCTTAATTGAAGAACATATTGCAGGGATTCCCGGTGATGTTTTTATAAAAGACATGTTACCCAAATGTTCGGAGTCCGAAAAATCACAATTGGCAAAAGAGTTCGTGAAATTTAATGAGCGATGTATGATACGCCTTTTGGGCGACATGCGTTCCTACAATTATGTTATTGTGCCCACACACGATTTTGACCATGTGGTCTATAAAATAAGGGCTATTGATTTTGATCAGCAATGCTTTGAAGGAAAGTTAAAAGTATATAGGCCCCAGTTTTTTAAGGAGAATTTTTTAATGGTAGAACTGGTCAGAGGTAAGTTGCAAAACCATTCTGTAGATCAGTACAAAATTGAAGAACGTTCCATTGTAGCAAAGCGAATTTTAAGTTCGGGGAACCGGATAAAGAAATTAGTTGCAATTGTTAAAGCAGATAAAATTTCTTTGCCGGAAAATATCAAAATGCTGCGGGAACAGATTTATGCACTTACCCTGGATAAAAAATTTTTAAAATGTACTACCATGGGGCAGGTATTGTCCCTGGCATTAGATTTTGTAAGACACAACTATGAAAATGTTAGTATGAAACAAATTATAGAAAACAGGATTAAGATTTAGTAGTCAGTTGTTAGTCTTCAGTTAACAGTTTTGTTTGTGTTACTAGCAACTGGCAATTAACAACCAGCAACGAAATATCAAAAGTTTCTGGTTTCCGGTTTAAAGGGATTCTAAACGCATCAACAAATAAACTAATCAACAAATTAAAACATCAACGAACAACGAGGAAACTGAATTCCCTATATACCATTAAATTAGAATGTAGATGATTTAACTCTTCTGCTCTTTATTAAAATACACCAGATAATAGTACATCTGTCTCTCTTCATCCCATCCTTTCTCTACAAATTTTTCTGCGGAATCCGGGTTTATAAAATCCAGCCGAATTTGGATGTTGGTATCCAGATTAATAACATTTTTAATTTTACGTCGGGCATCAGAGACGGCATTGTTTGCAATATCAAAGTTAGAAACATCTTCGATACTGTATTTGGCACCTTTGTCTACCTTGTAATTTTTAAACTCAGGGATAAACTCCGGATTTGTCATGACTTCATTTAGGAAATTGGTTTCCTCAAAAGAATCATTTTTGGCAAAATGGTTTACAGCTCTGTTCATAAACAATACTTCTTGCTGTTTATCCTCTGCAGGTAAAACCACATCTTTGGCAAAATTCTGACAGAATTTCAGGTAGTTTTTGGTATAAAAATTTTCATCGGCAAGGACATCAACCTCCAGAAAGTTTTCCAGCCAATATTTAGCATCATACCGGTTACTGTCTACTGAAAGTAGCTTATAACCGTCTTCTTTGTTGGTGTTAAGGATAAGGCAGCCCTTATCTAATTTATTGATGTTTATTCCCTGTAATACCAGTAAATCCAAATTATTTTCTGTTTCAGAAAATTGCAAAAAATCTTGCTTCAGTTCGCTTTTAAATATTCCAACAGCATCCACCTTTACATTATCCAGAAGAATTCCCGTTAGGTAAGCAACATATACCTCACCACTTTTTATATGGGGATGGTTTGATTGTTCAAACAAATGTTGAGCTATCTTTTTAGAATTGTTGTGCGCAGTTTTAGGATCCGAAAAAATCTCCGATGTAAGTTTGTAAATTTCATTAAATTCAAGGTCCACATCATTGGAGAGTTTAAAATAATTTTCTTCTTTTTCACGAAAGGGCTTAAAGAAATACTCTTTTAATAAGCCGGTAGTTTCATCATTTAGAGAAAAAGGTTCAGCAGATAAAAAAATACTTTCATTTTTATTCTTGTTGCCAACCCGGTGAAGAGAAATTGTTTCAATTTGGGTACTGTAGAGGTTAATCATTTATGGGGAATGAGGTATTAGTTAAAAAGTTTAAGAGTTAAAGAGTTGAAAAGTTAAAAGCGATATATTTCAGAAGCAGTTTGGATTAATTCCAGTTTTCTTCAAAATCTAAATCCTCGTAGTTATCAAGGGTGTCATCAAAGTCGAATGTTGGCTCTGCCTCAAATTGTCTATCAGGGGGGGAATCAGGAATCTCTCCGAAACTAAATAGTATATTGGGATATGATTTGCCAACTTCTTTCTCAACAACATCCGCCAGCTCTACAAAAAACGTCCACATGCTTAGAAAATCGTACACGTAGATAAGTTTAGGGTTGTCTTCAGTAAGCATGTCTTCAACAAGTACGGTGTTCATTAACCGCAAATCAGAGCCATTTTCGCTCATATCAAAAAGGGCTATTTCCTCGTCTTGGTTCCATTCATCATCACATGTGTAGAATGATGCCATTTCCTGACCTCCAAAACCGAAAGCCTGAGTTATGGCATTATGAAAATCTTCCAGAGTACTGTCTCCTTCAATTTCAATATCCCTAAAGATATCTTCCTCCGCATCCAATATGATCCTAATTTTGTGTATCATGGCATTGTGTCTTACAGTTGCAAAGTTACAAAGTTTTGGGACTTTGCACCGACTTTGTCGCCTCCAAAATTAAATAGAACTGTGCACCAAATAAAAAAGCAGCTAGTACCAAATGCAGGGGCTGACTTGCAAATGGAAAATGAAAATAATACATAATTACTCCTGTTATGATCTCTAACACAACCAAACCCAGTACCCAATTGATCTTTTTATATCCCAGCTTCTTTTTTGCGATGCTATAGGCTAAATAGCCATTCAAGAACACAACCACCACTGAAAATGATCTGTGTATATAAAATTGTAGTGTAGGATTATGTAACCAGAGTTCCTTGGCATGTTCACCTACATCATCTATCTGTTCATCTACAAATTGCCTTACCTGGGTTCCCAAGATAATTTGAACCAGTGTTACTCCTAATGCCAAAGTCAATAATTGAAATATAGTTTTATTATATTGATTCGTTTGGGTTTTTTCTCTGGAGCGGTGTATAAGATACAGCAGTAACGCTACAATAGCCAGAGCCATAACCATGTGTACCGTAATTTTGGCGGGTGCGAGTACCGAGTAAACCACAGTAGCCCCAAGCCACGCTTGAAACCCCATTGCAAAAACCACTAACCAGGAAAGAATGGTAATTTGTTTTTCCTTTTTCCAAAACTTTAAGGATAACATAGCAAGAACAAGTGTTGCCAACCCGGCAACTGCTCCCAAGAGCCGATTAATAAACTCGGTCCAAGTATGGAAGGGATTAAAAATGGCATAATCATGCTTGGTGTATAGCTTCCAGTTGGTATCGTTGTAATCAGCAGCCGTTCTGAAATCCTTTTTAGCAACTCTAAGCGTCTCTTCCAAGATAATAACCTGTCCCTTTTTATATTCAAAATTGGGCTTCCATTCTAGTTCAGAGGCGTTTGTTGGAGGAATATAGTACCCAAAACATTTCGGCCAATCAGGGCAGCCCATACCACTACCGGTCATGCGAACAACTGCTCCGGCAATTATTACAAGATATACTAAGATTAAAGAAATTATGGCTGTTTTTCTAAAACGATTTTGCATGTATTAAATTGGAATTAAAGTGCAAAATTACCATAGTTTCAGGGAATAAAATAGTATTTCGAAAGGCATATTTTCGGCGGGTTTTATTTCTGTTTTTTGGAAACAACAACTAACCCCAAAGCCTTACCTTGCTTGAGCATAAACTGTTGAGCAGGACCGTATTCGTTGGGAATTTCTCCTTCCAAAATAGCCTCTTTTATAGCTTCTTTAATAATTCCGATTTCCTTAGACGGACTCAATCCAAAAACTTCCATTATTTCTTCCCCGCTAATGGGTGGTTGAAAATTTCGTACATGGTCACGTTCCTCTACTTCTATAATTTTATTTCTAACTTCGGTAAAATTATTCTTATATTTTTTTTGCTTTTTAGGGTTTTTTGTAGTGATATCGGCTTCGCACAACGTCATTAAGTCATCTACATGTTCTCCGGCATCAAACACCAACCTGCGTACCGCAGAATCAGTAACATATTCCTGAGAAAGTGCTATGGGTCTGGAGCTCATTAAAACCATTTTTTGAACAAATTTCATTTTTTCATTCATTGGCATTCGAAGCCTTTTGAAAATACGATACACCATTTTTGAACCCACAAATTCGTGACCGTGAAAAGTCCACCCTATTTTTTTATCAAACCTTTTGGTAGGGGCTTTACCAATATCATGCAATAAAGCCGCCCATCGCAACCAAAGATTATCCGTATTTGGGGCAATATTATCCACCACTTCAAGGGTATGCCAAAAGTTATCTTTATGCCGTTGACCTTCTACTTCTTCAATGCCCTCTAAGGCGATGAGCTCTGGAAGAATAAGTTCCAGCAAACCCGTTTCATGCAATAAAGCAAACCCGGCAGATGGCTTCGGAGTAGCAAGAATTTTGTTGAGTTCATCTACAATACGCTCTCCTGAGATAATCGCCAACCGTTCTTTATTTTTGTTGATGGCGTCCAAGGACTCAGGATGAATAGTGAAATTAAGTTGTGTTGCAAAACGTATGGCACGTAACATACGAAGCGGGTCGTCTGAATACGTAATACCGGGTTCTAAAGGCGTTCGTATGAGTTTTCTTTCTAAATCGGCTATGCCTCCAAAAGGATCCAGTAAGTTTCCGTAATCTTTTGTGTTTAGAGAAATAGCTAAGGCATTAATAGTAAAATCTCTACGTTGTTGGTCATCTTCCAAAGATCCATCTTCTACCACAGGATTTCGGCTCTCTCTATGGTAGCTTTCTTTTCTGGCTCCTACAAACTCCAACTCTAAACCAGCGTGTTTAATCATAGCAGTTCCAAAGTTCTTAAAAACAGTTACCTCGGGTTTACCGGGCAATTTTTTCGCAACTTTTTGTGCTAAAGCTATTCCGCTGCCCACGGCCACAATATCAATATCTTTTGCCGATCCTCGTTTTAATAGGTAATCCCTAACAAAACCGCCAATAACATAACATGCTATGTCCAGTTCTTCTGCGGCAACTGCAATGGTTAAAAATATGGGGTTTTTTAGAGCCTTACTATGATTATTTTGCATCGTTTTATTCACGAATAACTTTTACCGTTCCATCATTACCAAGTTTAATAATGGATGAAGGGGTACTTTTTTCTTTATCGCGCTCCAAATTTACTACATAGTCTACACCTTTTATAATCTCATGGCTTATTTCTTTAAAGTTGCGTGGTGTTGGCAACCCTGAAATGTTGGCAGAAGTAGAAACAATAGGTTTCTTAAATCGTTGTATCAGGTATTGACAAAACTTATCTGATGCCACCCGAATCCCGAGCGAATTATCTTCTGCAATAAGATTTTTTGCTACTCCTCTTGGCTGGTCATATATAATGGTAATCGGTTTGGTTTGCAAATCAATGAGGTCGTAAGCCACTTCCGGTACCTTCTCAACATATTTTTCCAGCATAGCATCATTAGCCACCAAACAGAGCATAGACTTGCTATCGGTCCTTTTTTTTAAATCATAAATCCGTTTTATAGCAGCCTCATTAGTAGCATCGCACCCAATTCCCCAAACCGTATCGGTAGGGTAGAGGATGAGTCCGCCTTGGTTTAAAATTTCAAGCGTTTTGTTAATTTCTTCGGTCATTAGGGCATAGGTAAATTAAAATATTCTGTTAATGCGATCCATTGGGTGCGATTTTTATCTCCTTTCACATTATCTTTTTTTAATGATATAAACTGTGTTCCCATTATCGGAATAGGTTCTTTACAGATTTGAACCGGCTGATAGCAAACAGTTCCGTTTAGTAAAGACATTGCCTTAAACCACAAATCATCTGCTTTTGGTGCCAGTTGCATAAATAAATGCTCATCAGTAACCTTTTTGTTTAGTTTATTTGGCGGATAAAGAACCCCCGAAGAACCAACAGGAATAACAAATTTGGAATCACGCGGAGCTTCTGAATTATACACCCAATTCTTGTAAGGTTGTAAAATCCCATTCTGGTATGTAATATACCGAGTATAAAATGCAATTATTCTATCGGGATGTTTTAAATGTTCTGCATACATCAAACTTAACCATTGCTGATTATAAATCAGATCATCATCACAGGTTATAATAATTTCCTCTGGAAATATCTCAAGGCTGTGTATTAATTTTCTGTGAGAGCAGTTTAGTTCAGAAAATCGAATTTCAAAAATATCTCCCGTTAATAGTTGGAGTCTATTGGGTATACTTTTTTTTAAATCACTATTCAACCAAAGGACTATTTTTTTTGGTGATCTATCCTGATTTAAGATACTGCGTATTACTATTTCCAGTGTTCTCAAACGAGAGGGAATGGATGTAAGTGATACAATTACAGGAATGGTCTCTTTCTTCCTTTTCTTTAAACGTTTAGTAGGCTCACTTAAAAGAATAAAGCTATTATATAATGATGAAGGAATTTCCTTAAGTTTCATTTTGGGTTAACAATTGTTTCTAATGCTGAAGCAAAACACTGAATGTGGACTTCGGATTATAATTTGCAAATTTAAAGATATACAATAAGAGTTTTATATTTTTGTCAGACTTAGATAAACTGAATGGAACCTCCAAAAATATCTGTAATTATTAGCACCTATAATTCCGAAGAATGGCTTAAAAAGGTGCTATGGGGTTTCAATTGTCAGACTTTCAAACATTTTGAGGTGGTGGTTGCCGATGATGGTTCTGGTCCCCAAACCAAACGGTTATTGGAGGAAATGGCTGCAACCGTTTTTTATAAAATTATTCATGTCTGGCAAGAAGATGAGGGATTTCAAAAATCGCGAATTTTAAATAAAGCCGTAGTAGCCTGTAATGCAGAGTATATCATTATGACCGACGGCGACTGTATCCCACGTGAAGATTTTGTGCATGTGCATTATATTAATAAAGCGCACGGTTATTTCATATCTGGAGGATATTATATGTTACCTATGAATATTTCCCATTTAATTACCAGACAAGATATTGAGCACCAGAATTGTTTTGACATCAATTGGTTAAGGGACAAAGGAATGCCAAAGACGTTTAAAAACAACAAACTTACCGCAAGGGGTTTTATTTCAAAGGTATTTAATGCGCTTACGCCTACCAAAGCTAGTTGGAACGGTCATAACTCTTCCGGGTGGAAAAAGGACATATTAAATGTAAATGGATTTGATGAACGGATGCAGTACGGAGGGCAAGACCGAGAATTAGGGGAGCGATTGTTTAATTTCGGTATCAAATCAAAACAACTAAGATACAGTGCCGTTTGTTTGCATCTGGATCACAAACGGAGCTATAAAACGCCGGAATCCATTTCAAAGAATGTAAATATCAGGAGAGAAACCAGGGATAAAAAGCAGGTTTGGACATTTTACGGCATTACCAAATAGTAGGCTAGTTCGTTTTTTCTTTCCAATTTTTTTAGTTCCAGATAATGTTCTGTAACACTAAGTGCATTGAGGTAACAAATTACCATTCCTTTTCGTCCATCAAGTATTCCAAGTCTTAGAATATAGTGATTAAAGAATTTCCATAATGGCTTAAACACCAAGAATATGTAATTAAAGCGCTTTTCAGTATAAAAATCTTCCAGGGCTTTTAGCTGACCATATTTAAGCATTTTCCCTCTGTAGTCTTCGTAATTTTTATAACAATAGTGCGTAAGTTTTTCTTTAAGAATGCCTGATTTTCCGTTTACTTCTAACGTTTCATGAACAATTTTTTTGTCAGAGAATTGTACTTTGCTTTTTCTGAAAAGCCTGTAATTTTTATCGGTTTGCCAACCACTGAAATTTAGCGGTTCGTCTTGAAACATAAATTTACGGTAAAACCAATACGCCTCCTGCGCATTGGGATTATTTATGGTTTCTATGATTTCATGTTGGAGTTCTTTTCCTACTACCTCATCGGCATCCAAAAATAAAACCCAGTCATGAGATGCCTGTTTAAGCGTGAAGGATTTTTGGGCAGTAAAGTTTTCGAAGGGATTTTGAATCACCTTAACTTTGGGATGATTTACCAAATACTCGTAAGTTCCGTCCGTACTGTAGGAATCTACCACAAGAATTTCATCAGCAAAGGAAACGGAATCAATACATTTTTCAATGTAACCTATCTCATTATAGGTTATGATTAGCGCTGTTATCTTTTGTTGTGTAACACTCAATCCTGTCATAATGTATCGGTGTAGGTTTGATTAATTTATATTGTAATAACAAAAAAATAGTATAAAAATTGTAGACCTACTTATTTTTCTTACAAAAGTAAGCGAAATAAATCGTCTGTCTTTTTGGTTACCACTAAAAATTCAAATTGATTTACAAACTGTAGATTAAAAAAAAAGATAAGGTTGCTTTTTATTTTAAAAAAAGTAACATTACCTATAATTGCAGGCAAATCCTATACCGCTACATCATATTCTCGCAAAGCATCGTTCAATGAAGTTTTCAAATCTGTTGAAGGCTTCCGTGTCCCAATAATAAGGGCACAAGGGACTTGATAATCACCGGCGGCAAATGTTTTGGTGTAACTGCCCGGAATGACTACCGATCTGGCCGGGACCAATCCTTTTCTTTCTACAGGCGTACTTCCTGTGACATCTATTATTTTGGTTGATGCCGTAAGGACCACATTGGCACCTAAAACGGCTTCTTTTTCTACACGTACGCCTTCTACAACAATACACCGTGAGCCAACAAATACTCCGTCTTCAATAATTACCGGAGCAGCCTGTAAAGGTTCCAGCACTCCACCAATACCAACACCGCCACTAAGGTGTACGTTTTTACCAATTTGTGCGCAACTACCCACTGTCGCCCAGGTGTCCACCATAGTGCCTTCATCCACATAAGCTCCGATATTTACATAACTAGGCATCAAGATGGTCCCTTTGGAAATATAGGCACCATGACGGGCAACAGCATGGGGTACCACGCGAATTCCCTTCTCAGCATACCCTCTTTTCAACGGAATTTTATCATGGTATTCAAAAATACCAACTTCCAATGTTTCCATTTTTTGAATAGGAAAATATAATACTACGCCTTTTTTTACCCATTCATTTATTTGCCAACCGGTTGCGGTAGGCTCGGCACAACGCAGTTTTCCGTTGTCCAGTAAATTGATTACTTCCCGTATTGCATCTTGTACAGTACTTTCCTTTAAAAGTTCCCTATTGTCCCAAGCTTTTTCTATAATTGGTCTTAGTTCGTTCATTTCCATTTAAATTTTGGCAAATATAAGCCGTACACGCTAATTAACACTTCTATTTTATACATATAACATTTTATCGTTTATTTTTGCCAAAAAAATTGTGGGGAGGATTTTAGCCATAGATTTTGGAAAGGTGCGTACAGGTATTGCGGTTACAGATGAGCTGCAATTAATTGCCTCAGGACTTACTACGGTGGCCACAAGTGGATTGATAGATTTTTTAAAAACCTATGTTGCAGCAGAGAAAGTGGAGCAATTTGTAGTTGGTGAACCCAAACAAATGAACAATACCCCTTCAGAATCGGAAGCTTTAATTATTCCGTTTTTGCAAAAGTTGGCAACCATTTTTCCGACAATTCCCATTGCCCGGCAAGATGAACGGTTCACATCAAAAATGGCGTTCCAAACCATGATAGATAGTGGTTTAAAAAAGAGCCAGCGAAAGAATAAAGCTTTGGTAGACGAAATTAGCGCCACCATTATTTTACAAGCATACTTAAATAGAAAACAATAGCATGATATTACCCATTGTAGCCTATGGCGATCCTGTTTTAAGGAAAGTAGGAAAACCCATTGACAAAGATTTCCCCAATTTAGAAGAGTTGATTAAGAATATGTGGGATACCATGTATAACGCCAGTGGAGTTGGCTTGGCCGCTCCTCAAATAGGGCAGGCCATTCGGCTCTTTGTAATAGATACCACCGCTTTTTCGGATGATGAGGATTTATCGGAAGAAGAACAAGACGTACTGAAAAACTTTAAGAAGGTATTTATCAATGCTAAAATAACTGAAGAAACGGGGAAAGATTGGTTGTTTAATGAAGGCTGTTTGAGTATTCCGGATATTCGGGAAGATGTTTCCAGAAAGGATACTTTAAACATTACCTATTTGGATGAAGAGTTTAAGGAACACACGGCCGCCTACAACGGACTTTTAGCACGGGTTATTCAGCATGAATATGATCATATTGAAGGGATTCTCTTTACGGATAAATTATCAACCTTAAAAAAGACCTTACTAAAATCCAGATTGGCAAACATTGCTAAGGGAAAAATTAAGGTAGATTACCGCATGCGTTTCCCGGAAATCAAAAAAGCGCGTTAAAGCGCTATTTTTATTCCCCTAAAAATCTAATATTTGCCCATTATTTTAAAAAAGAACATGAGTTTAGATAAAATCTTGTCCATTACCGGGAAACCCGGACTTTATAAATTACTTACCCAAACCCGAACCGGTTTTGTTGCTGAATCCCTGTTGGATGGCAAAAAAGTGAGCGTAAACCTCAAAAGCAACGTCAGCGTTCTTTCAGAAATTGCTATTTACACCTTAGAAGAAGAAGTTCCTTTGCGCAGTGTTTTTCAAAAAATTCAGGAAAAGGAAAACGGAGGAAAAACTACCGTTAATCATAAAGATGATAAACTAGCCTTGGAGGAGTACTTTTTTGAAATACTGCCGGACTATGATGAGGATAGGGTTTACGCAAGTGATATCAAAAAAATTGTACAATGGTACAATTTACTTCATGATAATGGTATTGTAGATTTTACGGAAAAGGAAAAGAAAGAAGAAGGCACTTCTGAAAAAGAGAAGGAAGACACAACTTCTCAGGAAACGAAAGAAGAAATTCCGGTTGCTAAAAAGAAAAAGAAACCGGCAGGGAAGTAGTCAGTTTTCAGTTGGCGGCCTCAGTTGGCAGTTTTCTTGTAATTTTCGGTTAGAAAAGAAGTAACTGCACTAGCAAAGATATCTCAATAAAACCCCAAAAGTGTATTCAAGAAGAGGGTCAGGGATAAGCATAACCCGATTATGGATAGGTTTATAAAAGCTCTGAAAAGCCATTTCTTGTTGGATAAGTCATAGCTTATATATTTCGAAGCTAAAACGGCTGCTCCCATAATTAGAAACCAAACGGAGAAAAATAACGACAACTTGCCTCGTATAATAGTCGTTACGGCATCGTGTACCATGCCACAAAAAACAAAGGTCAAAACCAGAGCGAATTCGTCAGGGATAAATTGCTTTAAGGGTTTAAAAACTTTTGTTCCCAGATAGTATCCAAAAATAGGATTCCAAAAATTCCAAAATACAGCAAAGTTTTTTGCTCCAAGGGATCGGTGTAAATTATTTCGAAGCGA
>JBGTEN010000346.1:0-10039 GCA_041747755.1 Arenibacter sp.
TTCATGGTCCTATGGGAGCCGGGAAAACAACCTTAATAAAAGCTTTGGTAAAAGAACTTGGCGGGGCAGGAACAGTCAACAGTCCCACTTTTGGCATTGTAAACGAATATCATTTTCTCAACGGAGACTTGCTTGGCTATCATTTTGATTTTTACCGCCTTAAGAATGAAATGGAAGCTTTAGACTTAGGCTTGGAAGAATATTTAGACCAGGACGTGTGGATCTTTATGGAATGGCCTGAAAAAATTGAATCCTTTGTTCCACCAAATACAACCCACATTTATATTGAATTGGTTGATTTAAATACCAGAGTTATTTCTTGGTAACCACCTTCGGCTGGGCTAGCCGCTTTCTTAACGACCGGGGCTTCAATCCCCTCCGTCTTTGCTATCGCAAATCCACCTCCCCTTAACTAAGGGGAGGAGCTTTTTATATTTTTTTGTTGATCCGGAGCTTACAATTTTAAATAGTGAGTTCTATGTGTAAGAAAATATAACCGGTAGCTGAACCTTTCTAACCTGTAAAAAGGAGTTTGGTTCAATTCACAGCCAGAATGGTATAACTCCCAGCCGTCGAACGGATAAATTTACTTAAAAGGTTTGCCTTTCAAAAAAATTTATACATCACTATCGTACAATTCAAAATTTTATTGTACTTTTTCAGCACCAAATCTGTTAAATTCGATTAAGTGTCTTATTTTTCTGTTAAAATGTATAATTTTAACGTTTAAGTGCATGGTTCTCGTGATTTTTTTCCTACATTTGCAATGAAAATGAAACCAAATTTTAACTAAAATCCCGTCCGATGAACACAAAAAAAATCTTATTTGCCGTAGCAGCTTTTGGAATGTTAGCATTAGCAACTTATGTTCCTAATAATTCTGTAGACCAAGACACGACTGAAAATTTTATTCCTAGAGATATAGATAAAAAGAATATTAAAGCATAGTATTTCTCACTAGAATAATTTTATAAACGTTAAAGATAATACCTTCATTAGGGTATTATCTTTTTTTTTTGCAATAAATTCAAGCTTTTGTTGTTATATGAGGGTATGAGCAACAAAATAAAAATCAAGAAGAAATTGATTATTGAAGGATTATTGGCATTATTCGTTGCCATTTCTCCCTTATTATTTTATTCGTACAAATATATTCCTGTTAACTCGTCAAATAGTTGGACCTTCTTAGGAATTACTTTTACTAATAACGGATTCACTGATGTGAGTGTAGCTCTTTATTTTTATCTAAGCAAACTTATACCACTGGCTTTATTGGTAGTTTGGTATATAACGTCAAAAAATTGGTGGTATCATGTGCTTCTTATTCCAATCGCCATGTATTCGTTTCAGTTATTTAATGTAATAAGTGAAGACACCAAAAAAATTGATGAGAATGAAATTCTTTATTTACTGGCAGTTTGTATGGTGGTTATCCCAATAGTATATTTTATCCGTGTAAAACTATTTGACAAGCACGTCCATGGAATAGATTTGGAAGCTATGGATGCGGAACTAAAAGCATACAGGGAAAAAGAAAAATTAAGTAGTAATAAACCATACCCTTTTGAAGGCACTAGTTCCAATACTATGGTTGGAGATACCTCCAATACTGAGAAAACTGCTTCATCTTCTACAAAATCAGATACTATTTTTGAACTATTCCAGGGAAAATTAGAAAAGCTTTTTGATATCAAATTGTAATCAAGATCCGTAACTTTCCATTTTCTTCATCATTTCCTTTTAATGTTAAAATTCGGCTAAATGTTGTAAATTAGCCAAGTTTACCTGTTGCTATATATAGCATTAAAATCAAAGCAAAACATGAGCCAACCTTCTTCTCCCTTTAGCAAACAACAATTGCTTCCTCAAGAAGAAACCCTGGAAGTTTTTAAACAAAAAGGCGAACTCTTTATTGGAATCCCTAAGGAAAATCAATATCAGGAAAAACGTATTTGCCTTACCCCGGATGCCGTCAATGCCATCGTAGCCCATGGTCATCGAATCCTTATAGAAGCAGGTGCCGGAGAAGGGGCTAATTTCAGTGATTTAGATTACACCAATGCCGGTGCAGAAATTACGAGAGATACAAAGCGTGTATTTTCTTGCCCTCTTATTTTAAAAGTAGAACCTCCTACTTTTGCAGAAATTGAACTGCTTAATCCACAGACTGCTATTATATCTGCCTTGCAAATAAAAACACAATCCAAAAAGTATTTTGAAGAACTTGCAAAAAAACGGGTAACTGCCATTGCTTTTGAGTACATACGGGATGATGATGGCAAATACCCTGCCGTGCGCTCCCTGAGCGAAATTGCAGGGATTTCTTCTGTACTTATAGCCTCGGAAATTATGGCAGCTACCAATAAAGGAAACGGACTTATGTTTGGAAACATAAGCGGGGTGCCTCCCGTGGAAGTGGTCATTATTGGTGCCGGTACCGTTGGCGAGTTTGCGGCACGTTCCGCCATTGGTTTGGGAGCTAACATCAAAATATTTGATAATTCCATCTCCAAACTACGCACAATACAGACCCACCTAAAACAAACGGTCTACACCTCTACCCTACAGCCAAAAAACCTGCTTAAAGCACTTAAACGTTGCGATGTAGCAATTGGGGCTATTCGTGGAAAGGATCGGTCTCCGGTAGTTGTTTCCAAGACCATGGTGGAGCATATGAAAAAAGGAGCGGTAATTATTGATGTTAGTATTGACATGGGCGGGTGTTTTGAAACCAGTGAAATTACCACCCATGATAAACCAACAAGAGAAAAATATGGCGTAATCCACTATGCAGTACCTAATATTCCTTCGCGGTATCCCAAAACAGCATCTATCTCTATCAGTAATATTTTTACGCCTTATTTACTTAAAATCGGGGAAGATGGAGGTCTGGAAAACGGTTTGCGCTACGATAGAGGACTTAGAAACGGTTTATACCTCTACCGAGGAATTTTGACCAATAAATCTGTTGGTGAATGGTTTGATCTTTCCTATAGCGATATCAATTTTCTTATTTTTTAATTCATGGCATTTTTAAAACGATTAGGCTTTTATCTGCTGGGACTTTCTATTGGTATTATCTTTTTATCTTACTTTTTAAAGGGTAAGGCCGAGGAAGCAGGAGTTGAATTCTGTTACTTTCCCAATTGCAGGGTTCTAAAAGACATCAGATCCAAACCTGCTTATTATTCAGATGAAATACTTGGGCTGATGGATTCGCGACGTATAGACTCTACCGCTATTGCTTCTTTTTTTCGGGATGGAAGAATCGACTTTGGAAAAAGTGAGACCAAAACTTCACCCTGCAAAACCTACTTCATCGAAAATAAATTAAATAACGAGAAAAAAATTTTAAAAGTTATTAATTGCCTAGATAAGGTTACGGTAGAAAGTTTAGCAACTAAATAGTAACCAAAATTTTATATTTTCCTCCGCTTACGCTCCTTTTTCAGCAAATCTAATTCTCGACTCGTCTGTCCGGCTACTGAAGTATTTTCTTCAGCCCTGCGAATGAGATAAGGCATTACATCTCGTACAGGACCAAAAGGCAAATACTTACTTACATTATATCCTCTGGCCGCCAAATTATACGAAATATGATCGCTCATACCATACAACTGCCCAAACCAAATCCGCTTGTCGTTCTTTGCAATTCCTTGCTGATCCATAAGCTCCATTAGTTTATAGGTGCTTTGCTCATTGTGTGTTCCTACATACATTGAAATTGTATCCAAGTGATGCATTACATAGGCAATTAGTGCGTCAAAATTTTCATCTGTCGCTTTTTTTGAAGGGCAAATGGGAGAAGCGTAACCATTATCCTCTGCCCTATCGTTCTCTTTTTCCATATAAGCGCCGCGAACTACTTTAATTCCAATCTTAAAACCGTTTTCTAAAGCTCTTTGATGCAAGTCTTTAAGATAGGTAGCCCTATCCCAGCGGTACATCTGAAGTGTATTATAAATGATTGCCTTTTTAGTATTATATTTTCGCATCATAGCTTCTGCTAAATCATCAGCCGCCTTTTGCATCCAACTTTCCTCTCCATCTATAAGCAGTATCAAATCCAAATCAAAAGCCTTTTGGCATACCATTTCATAACGTGAAACAACCCGCTTCCATTCTTCTTGTTCCTTCGTGCTTAATGCATTCCCGGAACTAACTTTTTCATAAAGTTCAAGCCTACCAAATCCAGTAGGTTTAAATACCGCAAAAGGTATGGCTTCTCTTTCTTTGGCAAAATGAAGCATTTGCAGGGTTTTTTCCAAGGCAAAATCAAATTGTAGTTCTTCTTCTTTACCCTCCACAGAATAGTCTAAAATGGTAAAAACTTTTTTAGCATACATCTTTTCTATTAATTCCAGACAATCTTCCTCATTAACTCCACCGCAGAAATGATCAAAAACAGTAGCCCTGATAAGCGCCTCAATAGGTAAATGAGCCTTAATAGCGAAATTGGTCACCGCAGATCCTATTTTCACCAAAGGTTCGTTAGCGATTAATTTAAATAAAAAATAAGCCCGTTCTAACTCGGAGTCCGTTTTAAGGGCAAACGCAGTTTCCGTATTCTCAAAAATTTGATCCATTGGATATAAATTCAAAACAGACCAAATATAAGACCGAAAATATATTCTAATATTTAAAATTAGCTTTATTTTGTGGCACAGTTTAAACAAAATGGAATCAATAATTACCTCTTCTTACGCAGTTCACTTCAATGAAAAAGCTTACAAGGCTTTAAACAGCCACTTGGAAAAAGCAGGGTATTCCAAAATCTTTATTCTTGTTGATGAAAATACCCACGAACATTGCCTTCCTGACTTTATGATGAACCTAAGTGGGACTTATGATATAGAAATTATAGAGATTGAAGAAGGAGAAGTTAATAAAAACATTGCTACTTGCACCCAGGTTTGGGAAGTATTATCAGAGCTCGATGCAGACCGAAAGAGCCTTATGATCAATTTAGGGGGCGGTGTGGTTACCGATTTAGGTGGCTTTGTAGCCTCAACTTTTAAACGAGGTATTGATTTTATAAATGTTCCCACATCACTATTAGCAATGGTAGATGCATCTGTAGGTGGAAAAACGGGGGTTGACTTGGGTAAGTTAAAAAATCAAATTGGTGTAATAAACCAACCCCAAATGGTTTTGGTAATTACCGCTTTCCTGAATACTTTAAATGAACGCCAATTAAACAGTGGTTTTGCTGAAATGCTAAAACACGGTTTAATCCAAGACCGTAATTATTGGTCTCATTTAAAGCAAATTATAGGATATGACAATCTAGATCACGATATTTACTCTTCCGTACTCCTAAAAAATGCCGTAGTACTTCAAGATCCTACAGAACAAAATCTTAGAAAAATTTTAAATTTCGGACATACTTTGGGTCATGCCATAGAATCTTTTTTTCTTGAAAGCAAGCAGCATCCTCTACTGCTACATGGTGAAGCCATTGCCATAGGAATGATTTTAGAAGGGTACCTATCATATCAATTAGCCGGTCTTTCTTTAGCCGATTTAGAAGCTATAAAATCAACCTTTCTGAAGCGATATGCAAAAATAGATTTTGATAAAGTTGATTTATCTGAAATTTTATCACTTCTAAAATTTGATAAGAAAAACTCGCACGGTAATATCAATTTTGTTCTTTTAAAAAGTATTGGAGAACCTGTAATAGACATCAAAGTATCAGAAGATTTATTGATGGATGCCTTTGCTTACTACAAAGTTTAAGGAACAGACCTACTAAAATGCCCTGTTTTACAACTCTTTCAAATCTGTAATCAGAAAAAAATATAGTTTAGGTACATATTCACCAACCAAAACTATAAAAAGATGAAAAGAGTACTTGTAGACTACAAAAAATTAAGCCATGAGGTCGCCAACTTATTGATAGAGAGTTATCCTTATGGCTATGGTGACGAGGATATCATTGTTTTTAAGAACATGCATGGCGAATTCGTGGAAGCAGTGGAAATTAAAACTGAAGACACCGTTTATCTCGTAAAAATCAGTAAAAGTCTATCTAACTTCATTGCCAATTTTGACGATTCTATAGCCAAAGAATTGGTTTCTAAACCAGTTGCTCCAAAAAATAGTGAATTGGATCTAGATGACGAAGAAAATGTAGAATTGGAACTGAATTTAGAACTAGATATAGAAGATGACGACTCCGACTTCCTATAATTGCATTAGGTAGCGTTCTGCTATAATTTTCTTATGATGTTGTTGATGTCCTGAGATAACAAATCCCAGACCCGCAACACTCCATTGAATATGACTGGCCGTTCCGGTACGCTGTAATTGTTCATCATTAAAATTCGTGAATAAGGCAATTGTAGACCTTCTCACTGCTCTATACTCTTCTAATAAACTCGACTTGCTCCTGGAATTGGCATTGGCATACAGAATATAATCATCTTGTTCAAAACCTTGCAAGGCATTCGAATCGTTACGCGAAAAGCGAAGTGCCCGATACTGAAAGATACGCTCAGTATCAATAATATGGCACAATACCTCTGCCAAAGTCCATTTTCCCTCGTCATAGGCTTGCAGCAGCAGGTTTTCCGGAATGGAATCTATAAATGTTATGAATTCATCCAAGCCTTTCTGTAAAGCTTGCATTAAATCCACATCTTCCAGAGTCGATAGATAAGTACCATAGAACTGACGGAATTCATAAGGTTGAAGTTCTGATTTTTTCATATTTATTAGAATTAAAAAATCCCAATCAAAACTTGAATGGGATTTTTACTTTTAAAATTTATACGATTTGATTAAAGCTCATTAAAAATAGTATGCATTAATCGTTTTTTATCATTTATGCTCTCTTCCAGAGAAATCATAGTTTCCGTTCTGCTGATTCCGTCAATATCATCGATTTTGAAAATAATATTTTTAGCATGGTTAGTATCTCTTGCTCTTATTTTACAAAAAATATTGAATTTACCGGTAGTAATATGAGCCACGGTCACAAAAGGAAGTTGATTTAAACGTTCCAATACAAATTTAGTTTGATGTGTTTTCTCCAAGAAAATACCAACATAAGCAATAAAGGCATAACCCAGCTGCACGTAGTCCAAAGTTAAGGACGATCCTTTTATTATTCCGGATTCTTCCATTTTCTTAACCCTAACATGAACCGTTCCGGCTGAAATCAGTAATTTTTTAGCTATATCTGTAAAAGGTGTTCTGGTGTTATCAATTAACATATCCAGAATTTGATGATCTATTTCGTCTAATTTTATTTTACTCATGGTTAATATTTTGAGCAAAAGTAAAAAATTAAGAAATTAAATTCAATAAAAGTTAGGGTTTTTTACTAAATACGTAATGATTGACCAATTAGAGGGAAAATATTCTAATTATACAGCTCAATGAGTTGACCAAATTTATTATGCTCCTGACGCAAAAAGTTGAAATCATTTTCATAGGAAGCGTCATAGGTTTTGTGGCCAAAATAGGCATCAAGTACTCCAACTTCAGCTACTTGTAATTCCAACATTATTTTATTTTCCTTCAAAACCTCTTTATATAGAAGACCCACGCTAAAACCTTTGGGATATTTTGAGTTTATTTCGTGTGCATTTTTAATCAAAACATCGAAAAATAACTTTCCATTCTCAGGAATTGAAAAATAGTCCCTTATTTTAAAATTGTGAAGCGACTCTGAGGAAATTATTTCTACAGCAGCTTTGATAGCCCTATATATATATTCTCTGGTCTTTTCTCGTTCGTAATCTTCCGGATAATGACCGGCTTCAAATAAAACTGTAGGTGTTTGGTGCATCTGAAAGGCATCTCCCACACAATTTGGATTAAAAGAATCATCAAAACGCCCTATTTGGCCAGGTATCAATTGCCTTAACTCTGCTTCCATTCCGGCTATTAGTTGCATGCTCAAAGCCCGTGAGTCAGAAATCGTCCGTTCCTCATCATGAGCAGGAGCCAAAAAAGATACAGTTGCCGGTTTACTTGTAAGACCTACATTAAAAATTGTGCGTTGATCATGTAGATTAAAGCAAAAGTCCGGTTTAAAGGCATTAAAGACCTCCCATAATAGTTTACTCTCTGGTTGTGATTGTTCTTGTGCATCCCGATTCAAATCTACTCCGTTGGCATTTATCCTTGTGTATGCCAAAGCTCCATCCGGATTAAGTATGGGAATAATCTTAATAGTGCAATTAACTGTAATTTCTGTTTGAAGCGCAGCAGGTCCTTTAAGAAAGTTCAACAAATCTAAAACAGCTTTGGTGGTGGTGGATTCATTGCCATGCATTTGAGACCACATTAGAATTTTTCTTGGACCATTCCCGAGAGTGATTACTGGAATCGATATCCCATTAACTGAAGTACCTATTGTTTCTACAAGAAAGTGAGGAGATATCTTTCGTAGGTAATACTCAATTTCATTATGCGTTACATAACGCCCTGTAATCGCATTTTCTTTTATACTAGCGTAGTTACTATCTGTACTATACATTAATCCCTATTCTGGTTTAATAAACAAAAGTAATCTCAAAATAATTTACAATTGTAAATAATTTAATAGTCTATCCTTCTTGATTTTGTACTTCGCAGATAATAAAAATTTACATTTGTAATTTATTTGTTGATCCAAATTAGTTAGCTTCCGAATAGTACATTTAAATAATTATTAATCAATTAGATATGGTATTTTATTTGAATCAGAAATATTAAAATAAATGGATAATTTCTACATTTTTTTATCGACAAAAGTATTGAATTAATTACAATTGTTTTTAAATTAGCACAATGGTAAACACGGAGGAGATAACAAAAAGGATAGAAGTAATTCTTGAATATTACGGACTTTCCAGTGCCGCTTTTGCCGATAAAATTAACGTTCAGCGCTCCAGCATTTCCCATTTACTCTCCGGGAGAAACAAACCCAGTCTGGAGTTTGTTTTAAAAATTATTAACGCTTTTCCTGAGGTTGATCTCTACTGGTTGTTAGATGGAAGAGGAAAATTTCCTGCGAATAACCAAGAAACGCTATTTCAAAACAGTGAAATACCTCCTAAAGAAAAAGCAGAAATTCCAAGGCAGAAAGCAGAAATCCCTATCCAAAAAGCCGAAATCGGTATTGAAAAAGAAGCGAAATTTATACAGCGCATTGTAATACTTTATTCTGATGGTAGTTTTGAAACCTACCAAGAAAATAAATAAAAAAATAGGCAAAAAAATCTTTCCATTCCAACAATAAGATAGCTGCCAATTTCATTAATTTGCAGAATGATAAGAAATATAATTTTCACTTTATTAGTACTTTTTCTCTTGCACTCTTGTTATGAACCGGAACGCAACTGTGAACAATTTAGAAATGGCTCTTTTAGCTTCACCTCAGTAATTAATGGAGTTGAACAAACAACTACTTTCAACAGACAGGGTGAAACTGAGATTGATTATTTCGAAGGAAAAGTGGACACTTCTTCGGTTCGATGGATAAACGACTGCGAATACATTGTAAAAAAATTGAATCCAAAAAACAAAGCCGAGGAAAAATCCATTCACATGAAAATATTGAGCACCACTAAAACTTCGTATACATTTGAATACAGTTTAGTGGGAAGCAATAAAAAATCGCAAGGAATTGCCTTTAAAACCGATTAACTATGTTCGAAATCTTTGCCAGTCCGGATGCTTGGATAGCACTGCTGACCTTGACCTTTTTGGAAATTGTTTTAGGAATAGACAATATTGTCTTTATTTCTATTATAGCGAATAAACTGCCTCAAAATCAGCAGCGTAAAGCAACCAATATCGGCTTACTTCTAGCTATGGTACAGCGCATTATCTTATTGTTTGCCGTTTCTTTCCTGGTAGGCTTAAAAAATCCGTTTCATTACATCAACACCTCTTGGCTCTCGGTAGGTATAAGTGGTCAAGCCTTGATTCTGTTTTTTGGAGGGCTCTTTCTACTCTATAAAAGCACCTCGGAAATTCATGAAAAGGTAGATTTACCGGAGCAGGACGAATCTGCATTGAAAGACAAAAAAATAACAACTTTTTC
>JBGTEN010000347.1:0-5477 GCA_041747755.1 Arenibacter sp.
AATTAACACTCAATACTAATTAATTAAAATCATGAAACACGTAAATAAAATTGTAGTAGCACTAGTTTTATTGGTAGCCACTACCGGTTTTGTAAATGCCCAGAACAAAATAGCACATATTAATGTGCAACAGTTATTATCTGAAATGCCTGAAATGAAAAAAGCCGAGGCAGAACTCAAGAAATTACAGGAAACCTACAGGGCGGATATTGAAAGTTCGATGACCGAACTTAAAAATAAATACACTTTATATCAAAATGAGGCAGGCTCTAAATCTGAAGAAGAGAACCAAAAAAGAGCTGTAGAATTACAGGGATTTGAAAGGAATATTCAAGAAGCACAACAGGCTGCACAACAGGAATTGCAGAAAAAGCAAGGTGAACTATTGGGTCCCATAAGTGAAAAAGCCAAAACAGCCATAGAGAAAGTAGCCGCAGATCAAGGTGTAGATTACGTTGTAGACTCTACTGAAGGCGGCGGAATAATAGTTGCCAAAGGAAAAGATTTACTACCTGAAGTTAAGAAACAATTAGGTTTCTAATACGGGTAGCGAAAAAGTAAAAACTCCTTCTCCAAATTTTTGGGGAAGGAGTTTTTTATTAACCCTTATTTCTCTAAGGTTTTTATTCTTGATAATAGAAAACAAGCTTACTTTTAGTTTTGATTACACGTCAAAGACTTGTATAGCATTAAATTTGAAAGAAAAGTCTTTTAAAAAAATGGAACTATAATGAAAAATAGGCCAATAGGTATATTCGATTCCGGTGTTGGAGGCACTTCTATTTGGAGAGAACTCTACAAATTAGTCCCCAAAGAGCATACTATTTATTTGGCGGATAGTAGAAATGCACCTTATGGAGAAAAGAAGCGTGAAGAAATTATTCGGCTAAGCATAAAGAATACGGAGTTTTTGCTTGAAAAGGGTTGTAAGATAATTGTGGTAGCTTGTAACACGGCTACTACCAATGCTATTGATTATCTGCGAAAAAATTATAAAGTTCCTTTTATTGGGATAGAGCCAGCAATTAAGCCTGCTGCATTACAATCTCATTCTAAAACTGTTGGAGTTTTAGCAACAAAGGGGACCCTAGGTAGTGATTTGTTTCACAGCACTTCTAAAAATTACGCTTCAGGAATCCGTATTATTGAACAAGAAGGAACCGGTTTAGTGTCGCTAATTGAGGCAGGAAAAATAGATACAAAGGAAACAAGATTGGTACTGAAAAGCTTATTGAAACCTATGCTTGATAGCGGTATCGATTATCTCGTTCTGGGCTGCACCCATTACCCGTACTTAATCCCTTTATTAAAAAAATTACTACCAAAACAAGTAAAAATAATAGATTCTGGTAAAGCAGTGGCAAAGCAGACCTATGCAGTTTTAGAGCAAGAGAATCTAGTGTCAACTACCTCGGAACTTGGAAATCATGAGTTTTATACAAACTCAGACATTGCTATTTTAAACCACTTTCTTAAGGATATAAAAACGCCGATTGAGGTGGAATATTTGGATTTTTAAAATAGAATTCTACTCGCTTTTGCAAGGAAGACGGCACATTGCCATTCTGCTGAGCTTCCGAGTAGATTATTTTCGTTTATAGGTAAGATAAGTAAAATCATACTTATGCCTGTCATCTTGGGGATGGTACACTTCTTGAATAAGGTCCCAATGGGCAGTGTCGATTTTTGGAAAAAACGTGTCGGCTTCTTCAAATGAGTGGTGAACTCGGGTTAGTTCAATACAGTTAGCAAATTCCATTGCCAAAGCATAAATTTCCCCACCGCCAATAACAAAAGCTGTTTCATTTTTATCCACCAAATCTAGTGCGTCCTTTAAAGAATGAGTTACAATACATAAGGAATGGTCTATGGTATAATGCTGATCTCTGGTAATTATTACATGAGTTCTGTTCGGGAGGGGTTTTGGAAAGCTTTCAAAAGTTTTTCGGCCCATAATGATTTTATGGCCGGAGGTTGTCTGTTTAAATCGCTTAAAATCATCCGGCAAATGCCACAGCAAATCATTGTCTTTGCCTAAGGCGTCGTTCTCAGCAGCTGCAGCGACAATAGTAAAAATTCCCACTAATCTTTTTTTTTATCTCCCTCATGCAGTGGATACTCACTTTCAATTTCTTGTTGAAGTTCTGCTAATCTTTTTTCTTGCTTTATAATGAGCTTTTCACGCTGTTGACGTTCCCAATTTCGATTCATAAATTTATTTGTGACAAAAACATTAAAAAGATGTATCACAAATAAAAAGGCCCAAAAGGTAATAGCCCAAATAAACCAATTATGGGTTTCGCCAATTTTTAAAATTGTATTAATCAAAATAAAAAAAATACTACCTATAATGAAAAGTACAAAATGGTTATATAGCCTTTTCTTTTGTTTAATTCGGCTTTGGGCATACTCTATCTGTTCGTGTTGCTCCAAATTCATTTTACTATTTTTACTTTTAAAAAACATGGCAATCAGTATCTTTACTTACAAAGATAGCGCAATTACTTTTTAAACGTTGTAAATGGAAAAAATTAGAAAAGAATTCCCCATTTTAAATCAATATATATATGCGGATACAGCTGCATCCGGCTTACTATATGATAGTTTGTTGGACTGGCGTCAAGAACACGATTTGGATTTTTTGATTGGTGGAAGCACTATGAAAATGAAGAGTTTAGCACTAATTACAGAAACCCGAAAAACTGTGGCCGACTTTTTCGTATGTAGTCAAGAAAATGTAGCTCTGGTGCCCAATTTTTCTTTAGGATTGAATTTACTTCTGGAGGGATTACCTAGGGAACAGAAAATTTTACTTCTAGAAAATGATTATCCCTCTGTTAATTGGCCATTTGAAAGCAGAAAATTTTCAATTTTTTATGTAAAGATGACATCGAATTTGGAGGAGCTTATTTTGGAAAAAGTTATGAAGGAAAAAATAAACGTTCTTGCTCTGAGTCTTGTTCAGTGGGTGAATGGAATTAAAATCGACTTGGATTTTATTCGAAATTTAAAGGGGGAATGCCCAGAGTTGTTAGTTATCGCAGATGGCACCCAGTACTGCGGTACAGAGAGCTTTAATTTTGAAGAATCGGGAATAGATGTTCTAGGAACAAGTAGCTATAAATGGTTATTAGGAGGGTATGGAAACGGTTTTTTTCTACTAAAAGAAGGTATACAAGAGCGATTTTCTGTTAAGTCAACCGGATTTAATGCAGCAAGTGGCGATGTTTTGGCAAAAGAGCAGATTAGACTTTCAAAACGAATGGAACCGGGACATTTGGATAGTTTTAACTTTGGAAGTCTTAAATTTTCGTTGGATTATTTCTCTAAAATTGGGATTGATAAAATTGCCCAACAGAACAAATTACTTTCCATTAAGGCAAGAGAAGTGCTGGGTCAGCTCGGTTTACTAGAGGATATAGTTATGAAAAGAAAGGACCACGGAACTATTTTTAATATTAAAGGTGATGAAGCACTTTTTCAACATTTGAAGTCAAACGGTGTACTTTGTTCACAACGCGGTAGAGGTATTCGGCTTAGTTTTCATTTTTATAATACGGAAAAAGAGATTGATAGCATTGTAAGAATCTTAAAAAAAGCATGAGTGAAGTTACTTACTATGAAAAATTTCGATATCATTTTTGGTTAAGTGTCCTTAAAGAGGCAAGGATTTTAAGAATAAGATAATTCTTTGTTAACTAGTTGTTTGTGAGTAGTTTTATCTTTTGCTTTGTACAATAATTCTAAATTTTAATACCATGGCAATCGCAAAACAATATTTAAAAAGCAAGCCGATTTGTAAAGTAACTTTTACAGTACCTGCAGAAGAAGCAAAGGAAGTGGCCGTAGTTGGCGATTTTAATAACTGGAGTCCTGAGGGAAGTGATTTAAAAAAATTAAAGAACGGAAGTTTCAAAGGAACTTTTGAACTACCAAAGGAAAGCACTTATGAATTTAAGTACTTAATCGACGGGGATTTCGTTAATGAAACTGAAGCAGATGGTTATCAGTGGAATGACTATGCCGGTGCAGAAAATGCTGTATTAGTATTGTAATCCGAATTTTTTAAATAACAAAAAAGCCTATAGGATTTGCGTAATATCCTAGGGGCTTTTTTGTTTATAGCTGCTAAAAACCAGTAATCCAAAAGTTACTTTAGGATTATGCCTAAAGACAAAACTATACCGCAACAGAACCTTTTATATGAGGATAAGGTTCATAATCAATCAGCGTAAAATCATCAAAGGTAAAACCAAAAATATCCTTTACTTCCGGATTCAAAATCATTTTAGGTAAAGGCTTAGGAGTTCTACTCAACTGGATTTCTACTTGTTCTAAGTGATTGTTGTAAATATGAGCATCCCCAAAAGTGTGTATAAATTCACCGGGTTTAAGACCACATACTTGGGCTACCATAAGCGTAAATAGGGCATAAGATGCAATGTTAAAAGGAACCCCAAGGAATATATCCGCACTACGTTGATATAATTGGCATGACAGTTTACCATCGGCTACATAAAATTGAAAGAAAGCATGGCAAGGTGGTAAGGCTGCCTTCCCATTTGCCACATTTTCCGAAAAAGAAATCGAAGTGTCTGGCAACACACTGGGATTCCATGCTGAAACCAGCATACGCCTACTATTGGGATTTTTTTTTAAGGTTTCTATAAGTTCTGTAATCTGATCTATTTCCTCATTATTCCAATTACGCCACTGGTGACCATAAACCGGTCCAAGATCACCGTGTTCGTCTGCCCACTCATTCCATATACGTACTCCATTTTCCTGCAAATAAGCAATATTGGTATCTCCCTTTAAGAACCAGAGTAGTTCATGAACAATGGATTTTAAGTGAAGTTTTTTTGTGGTAATCATGGGGAATCCTTCACTCAAATCAAATCGCATTTGGTAGCCAAAAACACTTATGGTACCCGTTCCGGTTCTATCACCTTTTTGGCAACCCTTTGTAATCACATGTTTTAATAAATCGTGGTACTGTTTCATTCGTTTATTACTCCCCCAAAGTATTTAAGTTAAAGAGTTTGGTAAAATTAATCAAAATGTGATTTTTAAGGGAAGCTGTTTGGTTAACAATTATCACAATTTATCAACGATTCAATTTTACTTAAATGTAGTCCTCTAAAATACCGTTTACGACTAGTCAAGTTTTTTAACCCAAAATCATCCCCGCAATGGTTGCCGAAAGTAAGGACGCCAATGAACCTCCCAATACTGCCTTTAGACCAAATTCAGACAGGGTTTTTCGTTGTCCTGGAGCAAGAGAGCCTATGCCTCCTATTTGGATACCAATTGAGGCGAAATTGGCAAAACCGCATAACATATAGGTGGCCATGATTATTGATTTATTAAAGGTGAAATGCGTAGTATTAGCCACATTTTTCAGCTCTGCAAGCTGGGTATACCCAACAAATTCACTAGATGCCAGCTTGATGCCTAACAATTGACCCATGAGTAAC
>JBGTEN010000348.1:0-7370 GCA_041747755.1 Arenibacter sp.
AGGGTATCATTTTTTTTCCAATCGCTTAAATCCGAAATAGATTAGCCCACAACAAAGTAGTAAGCCAATACTAGCTGGGATTAAAATGGATTTTCCCGATTCTCCTGCGTTTTGAATACTCCAAACTACTTTTCCGGTAGCCATCAAAATAACTACACCAATTCCCATGAGTAAACTCCTTTTCCAAAAAGAAAGTCCTAAAGCTATAAAAGAAATGGGAATAGTTAATGTAATCAAGATTTTCTGAATATTCCATTCTCCGTAGAGATACTCTTTTTCAAACTGAAGAAATTCTTTAACGCTATTACTAACTAGCTCGGGTTTGGGAAACCAAAACATACTGGTAAATAGCAAGAAAATGGTAATTGCAATTCCGGCCCAATTGCGTTTGTATGCAAAAAAGCAAAACGGAATTAAAAATAACGGTCTTATATACCAACTCCACTGGTTATGGTGTCTATCAAAGACCCAGTCGAAGAAGAATCTATTCGTCATTGAAATGACAATAAATAGAAGGGTAAGCGTAAAAAACAGTAGGGCGACAAGTTGATTAGTGGTTAGTTTTTTCATATGTGTTTGTTTATAAATAGGAACCTTCAGAACAAAAGCATACGCTTACTATAACTATTTGGTTTACAATACTAATCTAATGAATTTTAATGATTTTAAAGGAGTTTGTTGCATTTGTTTTTACCAAAAATGGACTCTTAGGAACAGATTTATTCTTCCAATTTCAAATGGCTAATTTTCCGGCTCCTCAAGTTGTTTAGTTTACTTTTTGTAATTTTCCGGGATATGCGTTACCTCTTCAAAAACTTTATTTTATTACCCTTTGCTTTTGCAGTTTTGTGGGGTTCTCACAGTAGCGCACAGGATTTACCTCCTATTCAAAACTTTGGTCCTTTAGAGTACAGTGGAGAATACCAAAACTGGGCAATTACCCAATCGGATTCTAAAAAGATTTACGTTGCCAACCATACCAGTTTACTGGAATTTGATGGGGTGCGATGGAAGAAATACAAATTACCTGTTGAGACCATTATAAGGTCTGTAAAGGCAGTTGGTGAACGGGTCTATATGGGCTGTTATGGAGAGTTTGGATATTGGGTTCGCAATGATAAAGGCCTTTTGGAATACACCTCGATATCGGAAAAATTTAAAAATCAAATTTTGGACAATGAAGAGTTTTGGGATATTCTGGTATTTGATACCACTGTTTTATTTCAGTCGCTTGACCGAATTTATATTTATGATTTGGAGGCAGAGAATCTTTCTATAATTGAGGCTAAGACAGAGAAAGCAAAACTGTTTGCAATAGGTACAAAAGTATATTTTCAAGAAAAGGATAAAGGTCTATATACTCTGGAAAACGGAAAACCGGTACTTATAAGCAATGCAAAAGAAGTTAGTGAAAGTAGTATTATTAGTATATATGAAAGGGGAAGAGACCTTCTCATTATAACCTATGATGGGCATTTTTATAGTTACAATGGTGAAAATTTTGAGGCTTGGGACACAGAACTTAATGAGCTGGGTTTAAAGTTGTATTCCGGTATACGGTTGAGCGACGGTTCTTTTGCTTTAGGAACCATATCCGATGGGTTTTACCATTTATCTTCTGATGGGAAGCTAATTAAAAAAATCAATCAATCCAATGGCCTACATAATAATACCGTGCTTTCCCTTTTTGAAGATGCAGACCAAAACTTATGGTTGGGGTTAGACAACGGGATAAGCGTAATCAATTTAAATTCTCCATTTAAGGAATATTCAGATCGCCTTGGCAATTTGGGGTTAGTGTATGCTGCATTAAACTATAATGGATACCTGTACCTCGGCACTAATCAGGGATTGTTTGTAAAGGCGTATAATTCTGCAGACAAATTCAGCTTAATTAAGGGAACCGAAGGGCAGGTTTGGAGTTTACAGGTGGTTTACAACACTATTTTTTGCGGGCATAATAGTGGTACTTTTGTTATTTCGGACAATCAGGCACAACTGGTATCCTCATTTCCGGGAACATGGGTAGTAAAGCCCATCCCTTTTTCTAACAATTTGGCCATTCAAGGGAATTATAACGGGTTGAGTATTATTGAAAATACATCAGGCAGTTGGTCTTTACGGAATGTTTTGAAGGGGTTTGACATCTCTAGTCGATTTTTTGAGATGGATTCGCTTAAAATGGTGGTAAACCATGAACATCAGGGGTTATATTATTTGGAAATGGACTCTGACCTAAAGGAAATCATCAAAATACAAAACACCCCTCGTTTAGGCCATGGCTCTAATATTTTTCGGTATAATGACAACCTGATTTATAAAACTCATGAGGGAATTTATACATTGAGCTTTAAGGGAGAAGAACCGGAAATAGAAAAAGGATTAAATAGCTTGATTTTTGAGGAGAATAAAAAACCCATTAGTCGAATTATCACAGATAACAACGAGCCGAGACTCTGGTATTTTACTGAAAATGGAATCAGTTATATTGATAAAAATACGCTAACCGGAAAAGGCCTTGCCTCGCACATCCCGGCTCCCGGTAATTTTATTAATAATCTCGGTGTAGCCGGTTTTGAAAATATATCATATATAGATTCAAACACCTATTTAATTGGCGTTTCCAATGGTTATGTAACGCTAAATGTAGATAAAATTGACTCTGGAGATTATCAAATAGAAATCAATGGAGTGTACAACGGGGCTTATGAGAATGCCATTAATACTTTCTTAAATAATGAGGCAACTTTTGAATACCGGAACAATAATATGGGTTTTGAATTCAGCGTACCGGAGTTCGATAAATATGTAGAAGTAAAATATCAATATAAACTAAGCGGTCTTGATGATGACTGGAATGAATGGTCATATGCTCCGGAAGCCACCTTCAAGAATCTGAGATATGGCACCTATGAGTTTAGCGTAAGAGCCTTAGTAGGGCATAAGCTTTCAAAAAACACAGCGAGGTACAAATTTACAATTGAAAGACCTTGGTACGCATCTAACTTAGCCATAACAGCCTATAGCTTAGGCTTTTTACTTATACTCTTTTTGGTGCACCGTTCCTATAAAAAGTATTATAGAAGAAAGCATGACCTCCTTATTGTAGAGAACGAAAAGGTATTAGAACAACAGAGATTAGAAGAACAAGCTAAAATTTCGCAAATTCTAAATGAAAATTTAAGAAACGAAATCGACAGCAAAAACAGAGAGCTTGCCATTTCTACTATGAGTATCGTGAAAAAGAATGAGTTTCTTTCTGCTATTAAAGAGCAACTCAACTCGGTTCAAGAAAAAGGAAATGCGGTGAGTGCAGTAATTAGAAAAATAGACCAGAACATTAATAGTGAGGAGGATTGGAAATTTTTTGAAGTCGCTTTTAATAATGCCGATAAAGACTTTTTAATACGGATAAAAGCCAAACATGAGGATCTAACCCATAACGATTTAAAATTATGCGCCTATCTCCGGTTAAATCTTTCCTCAAAGGAAATAGCACCGCTTCTTAATATTTCTGCAAAAAGTGTGGAAATGAAACGGTATCGTCTTAGGCAAAAGCTAAACCTTTCGCACCAAAACAACTTAATGGATTACATTCTAAACTTCTAAATCACCTCTACCCTTTTCAATTTTTACGCTACAACTTTAAAAGCCTACTCTACAAGACCTCTACAAACTGTGTTTTTGGCTAAGCCATTTACGCTGTTAGCGTGGGTAATCCATTTATTATAAATTTCTAAATCCTCATATTTTAGGGCTATTTATTAAGAAATTGCTAATATTTACTTAAAAAAATGTCAAATGTAGGTTTTTTGTATAGGTACGTTTCTGTTAAAGGAAACTTAATGTTGCTATATTTGAGAATAACCAAAATTCACCAGAAAATGAGATGTGGTATTGTAACAATAATTGTGCTTCTGTTTACGGCCTTCGGATTTTCCCAAACTAAAACTATCACCGGATCAGTGGCTGATATTTCAGGTCCGCTTCCCGGCGTTAATGTTCTAGTCAAAGGGACTACCAATGGTGTGGTAACAGATTTTGATGGGAAATATGCCATTGCTAACATTTCGGGAGATGCTATTTTGGTATTTAGCTATCTCGGATATGAAAGCAAGGAAATAACTGTAGGTCAGCAAGATGTAGTCGATGTGCTTTTAGAAGAAGATACGCAAGCGCTAGATGAGGTGGTTGTGGTTGGTTATGGAACACAAAGGAAAAGTAATGTAGTAGGATCTGTCAGCAGTGTTGAGGTCAATGAGGCTACTGCCATACCAACAACCAATGTTTCGGAAATGCTAAGAGGACGGGCAGCAGGGGTTCAGGTTAATTTAGCAGATGCAAGACCGGGAGGAGCTTCGAATATCGTGATTAGAGGTAATGTTTCTGTTGCCCCTAATGGGAACGCTCCTTTAATTATAGTGGACGGATTGCCATTTGATAATTTGAATGATGTGGCTCCTGATGATATTGCCAGTATTGAAATATTGAAAGATGCTTCTTCCACTGCTATTTATGGTTCCAGAGCATCAAACGGGGTGATTCTGGTCACCACAAAAAGAGGTGTTGAAGGGAAGGCCACTATAAGTTACAATGGCTATACCACAATACAAACCGTTACCAGAAACTTCAATTTATATGATGGGTCGCAATTTATTGACTTAAGAAGAGAGGCTAACCGAAATAGATTTACAGGAGATTATTTAAGAGATGAAAATATATTTAGTCCTTTTGAATTGGACGCAATTGAAAATAGGGAATTTGTTAATTGGGAAGACCGAGTTCTTAGGGATGCCGTTATTCAAAGTCACGCTTTAAGCTTTTCCGCAGGAACCGAGAAGACCAAGATTTTTTCTAGTTTAAATTATTTCTCTCAGGAGGGAATTATTCCAAACTCCGGTTTTGATCGGGGCACCTATAAATTAAATCTAGAACACAAATTGACCGATAAATTGACGTTTAGAGGAATATTAAATTATCAAAATGCCACTCAGGATCAGGAAACAGGGGGATTAAATTTTACTACAATTACACCTTTGGCCAGACCATTTACCGAGGATAATGAATTGGTGAAATTTTATTTGGGGAATTCCATCACTGCTGTAAATCCACTTTGGGATCAACGGGAATCAGTGGATAAAAGCAAAATTAACTTAACGGATATCAACCTAAATCTTACTTATGATTTTACACCATCCTTTAGTTATACCCTAAATACATTTCTTAGAAACAGAAATACTAACAGAGGTATTTACCGTTCTTCCCTTCATTCCGCAGGAGATGAAGGGATAGGAGGTATTGGTGTTTTAGCAAATACACTTTTTAAACAAGTGTTAATCGAAAATATTGTGAATTACACCCCTCAGCTTGGGGAAAAACATAGCTTAAATATTACAGGTGTTCAGGCTTTTGACGAGCAAGGCACGGAATATACCCAAATTGATAAATCAGGCTTCACCAATGATGCACTGGGTTTTAATGGGGATGCCACTACCTTACTCGCTAATGTCAGAAATGTGTCTGAAAGAAGACTGCTTTCCTATTTAGGGAGAGTGCGTTACGGTTATTTGGATCGATATTTATTAGAAGCTACAGCAAGGGCTGACGGGGCTTCTGTATTTGCAACCAATAATAAATGGGGCTTTTTTCCGGCCGTTTCTCTTGCATGGAAACTGCACGACGAACCTTTTATGCAAAACGTGGAAGGTATTAACGAAATGAAATTTAGAGTGAGTTACGGCGCTACGGGTAATCAAGGCATCAATTCGTTGGAATCCTTAGGCGTTGCCGATGATAGACCCTATGTTTTTGGTGGACAAACCGTAGGCGGTGCCACCGCATCATCGCGCTTACCAAACCCTAACCTGAAATGGGAAACCACAACAACCTTAAACACAGGGGTGGATTTTAGATTGTTCAATAATCTTTTTGAAGGTACTCTAGAATATTACAAAGCAAATACAACCGATTTATTGTTGGACAGAGCTATAGCAGGAACAACAGGTTTCAACGTAATCCGCTTTAATGTTGGGGAATTACAAAATCAAGGCTTTGAGGCTTCCTTAAATTCTAATTTCATTAGAAAGGAAAACTTTAGGTGGACTATGGGGCTTATTTTCTCAACAAACAGGAATGAGGTTATTTCACTTACCGGGGAGACAGACGATAACGGAAATCCAATTGATATTAACGATATTTCAGGAAGAAGACTTTCTGTAGGGCAGTCTATTAATAATATTTGGTTGCCAAAATATGATGGTATTTATCAGGTCGGAGATGATATCGCCGGTTCAGGTAATCCTTTGGCACAGCCCGGAGATGTACGGGTGGTAGATCAGGATGGCAACGGACAAATAGATAACCGTGATAATGTGTACACCAATACCGATCCGGATTGGTACGGATCCATTACCAACACATTTAATTATAAAAATTTTGAACTTTTTGCTGATGTTTATATTGTTCAGGGAGCAACACGGTTGAACACGGTTCTTGCCAATGGGGAACTATGGAAAGGAGCCATAAATGGAATAAGAACTAAATATTACACCCCGGAGTTTCCTTCCACTCAATATCCCAGACCAAAACCGGATACTCATTTACATCTTTTTCCTTTTGCTGTACGGGATGCTTCTTATGTGCGCTTAAGAACGTTAACTTTAGGATATAACATTCCAAATAGAATACTTTCCAGAATTGGGTTTCAGAGTGTAAAAGTATATGCTACAGGAACCAATTTGTTCACATTTACTGATTTTAGATCCTATAGTCCGGAACAGAATCCTATTGGGGAATTTGGTGCAACCCAATTTCCTGAAACCAGAAATATTACGCTAGGAACCAATATAACATTTTAAGAAACTAGTTATGAAAATTATAAATGGCTATTTGTTATCCAAAAGATTTTTTGCGATACTTATCACCCTAACCCTATCTACGTCTTGCGAACAGGATTTTCTGGAAGACAAATTATTATCAGATACCTCTGTAGACTTTCTGTACTCCTCTCCCGAAGGTTTGGAATCGGCTGTGGTTGGACTTTATACCTTAAACCGCGTTATATACGAAGATGGTCGACTCAATGGGACTATTCCCTTAATTCTACAAGCAAAGAGCGATTTGTCCGCCGGGATAACCGGAGAAGTTTCTTTGTATAGCAGACTCTTGTGGGGAGCAAGTCTTGGAGATTTTGGTACCGAATCGGGTATAAATGCCTACTGGGTCTATTACTATAGGGTTATAGACAGAGCAAATGCCGTTATCAGGGGCGCCGAGAATTTAACCAATGTAAATGAAGAGAGAAGAAATCAGATTTTAGCGGAAGCAAAAACCATGCGTGCTAATTCTTATTTTATCTTATACAGACTTTT
>JBGTEN010000349.1:0-4075 GCA_041747755.1 Arenibacter sp.
GTAAAATCCAGGCGGTTTTTGTCTACCCAATCTGTAAATTTTCTGTGTTTTACATGAACGGCACTTGAACTATTCTCATTTGTATTTGAGGAATAGATTATGACATATTTATTTGAAGCTTCAAACAATGTATTCATGTAAAGTAAATAGGTTTGATCCTCAATTAAGTGGTATATAACATCCAGACTCATAGTTAATGTTGCCCTCTCATTATTGTACTGATTTATTAGTTTAAAACTTTTTGTATTATCATTCTTAAACATTTCTGTACACATTTGAACGGCCTTTTCGCTAACATCATACCCTATGTAACCTTGGGTTTTTAAGTATTTCAATTGATTCCCATCTCCGGATCCGAATTCTATTACGGTTGCAATTTTTTTGCTTTCAATAAAATTGTTAATTATTTCTCCTTTAAACTTAGCTAAGTTATAATAGGAACCGGCTCCAGAATTGCCACCAACCTTGTAGCGTTCTTCCCAATATTCACTTGAAGTATTAAAATCCTTAGGTCGTTTTGTCTTTTGAAATTTCTTGTATAAATCATTTAACAATGGAATTCTAATAATCAACTTTTTCATTGCTTCCTAAATTAAATTCTTTCATTTAATGGTTTATACGATATTACCAAAAATCACTCAAGTACATAAACAAACTACTAAGCTAATGAAATATTTATGTAAGTGGCTTTATTTGCATATGGAACTACTCTCATAAGCCATTTGTAAAAGGCAAAGCTTTGGTTTGCATCAGCCTAGACTGGAGGGTTTTAGCTTTTTCCCAACAGACTCAAGCGACTAATCATCAATGATCAACCAATATCGCTAAATCCTCGCCTGATAGGTAAACAAGTTATAATACCGCCCCTCTTTTACAATCAATTCCTCATGGGTACCTTGTTCTGCAATACGACCGTTTTCAATTACCAATATTTGGTTCGCTTTTCTAATGGTACTCAGTCGGTGGGCAATCACAAAAGTAGTACGCCCTTTGGTTAATGTCGCCAAACTTTTTTGAATCAGAGCTTCACTCTCCGTATCCAAGTTGGATGTGGCTTCATCCAAAATCAATACTTTAGGATTGGCCAAAATAGCTCGGGCTATGGCAATACGCTGCCGTTGTCCACCCGAAAGTTTTACACCTCGTTCCCCGATTAAAGTTTCCAGTCCGTTTTCAAAACGGTCCGTAAATTCATTGACATAAGCCGCCTTTACAGCATTTTGCAATTCTGTGTCTGTGGCGTTGGGTCTGGGAAATAGAATATTTTCTTTAATGGTACCTTCAAATAGAAATTCGTCCTGCAACACCACCCCTAAATATTTGCGATAACTTGGCAGGTTTACTTTGGATAAATCTTTGCCGTCGACCGTAATGGTTCCGGCTTGCGGGGTTAAGAAGGTAGCAGCCAAGCCGGCGATGGTCGATTTTCCGGATCCGGAACTTCCCACCAACGCAACCACATCTCCGGAATTCACTGTAAAACTTATATTGTGCAACACCTCCTTATTTTCTTCATAGGCAAAAGAAACCTCGTTAAAGGCGATATTACCTTCAATTTTGTCCAGGACTATGGTTCTATCCGCTTCATTGACCTCAGGGATCATATTCATCAATTCTTCGGTACGATCTAGTCCTGCCAAAGCTTCTGTAAGCTGACTCCCAATATTGCTCATCTGCACAATTGGCGCAATCATCAATCCTAATAAAAAGGTAAATGACAAAAATTCCCCGATGGTCAACTGGTCCATCATAATTTTATAACCCCCAATTCCCATGATGCCCGTAGTTGCCACACCCAGCAAAAAAGTGGAGGAACTGGTCATAAAGGCGGTTGCCGTCAAACTCTTTTTTACGTTTTGAAATAGTTTTTCCACCCCACTTTCAAAAACCTTGTGTTCTTGCTGTTCAGCATTAAAACCTTTGATGACCCGGATACCACCTAAGGTTTCGGTAAGTCTACCGGTTACCTCGGCATTTATTTTCCCGCGATTTCGAAAAATAGGACGGATAATTTTAAACGCTTTTAAAGCTACCAGCGCAAAAATAGCAAGGGGAATCAGCGTAAAAAGCGTCATAGACGGACTTATTCGCAACAACAAAATTAGGGAAACTATGGCCGTTACCGAACCGCCAACTAGTTGCACTAATCCGGTGCCTATTAAATTCCGGACTCCTTCCACATCTGTCATGATACGGGATACCAGCGCCCCCGATTTGGAGTTATCAAAAAAGCGGATAGGTAGCGAAAGCACCTTTTTCTGTACTTGTGCCCGCAACTCGGAAATTAAATATTGTGCCTGTACACTAAGAATTTTTGTGAGCAAAAAAGAGGTGACTGCCTGAACCAAAATAGCAGATGCAACAGCCAACACCAGAATTTTCAGCATGTCTATATCCTTGTTGGGGATAACATCATCCATAAAATACTTTAGGGAAATGGGTCCCACAAAACTGGCAGCATTACTAATTACGATGAGGACCAGGCCTATGAAAACTAAGTTGCGTCGGGGCCATATAATGGTCCTAAAGGCTTTGAGGATACTTACTTTTTTATCGGACATATTACAATTCTTGATAAAGAAAATTGGAGCTGCAAGTTACTTGAAAAATGGGGCAGATTTAGCTTATTCATTGCGGAAGTTCAATTTAAAATTTAAAAAAATTAGTTTTTCTATCAGAAGAAATTTAAATTCACTTTTTAAGCTAAAACAGGTCTAATGAAATTGGTTTATCTACTACTATTACTCGGAATTTTTGGATGTAAAAATGAAAAATCGCTTTCGGAAACAGAACGCTGGCAAGTGCAGGCAGATAATGTAACCATTATTCGGGACGATTTTGGTGTGCCTCATATTTATGGTAAAACCGATGCCGATGCCGTTTTCGGATTGCTGTATGCCCAGTGCGAGGACGATTTTAACCGTATTGAGCAAAACTACATTTGGGCAACCGGACGTTTGGCGGAGGTGGAAGGGGAAGAAGCGCTATACAGTGATTTACGGGCCAAACTGTTTATGACCGAGGAAGAGGCTGTCGCCAACTATGAAAAAAGCCCGGAATGGTTAAAAAAGTTATGCATAGCCTTTGCCGATGGTATAAATTATTATCTGCATACCCATCCGGAAGTTCGCCCCAGATTGTTGACCCGATTTGAACCTTGGATGCCCATGTACTTCAGTGAAGGTTCCATTGGAGGAGATATTGAACAGATTTCATTAGCTAAAATTAAATCCTTTTATGAATCTGGTTTACCGCTTCCTGAAGCACAGGAGTCAATTCATCAAAAAAAGCAAAAAGAAAGAGAACCCCAGGGCTCCAACGGAATTGCCATTTCCGGGAAACTCACCCAATCCGGAAATGCCATGTTACTCATCAATCCGCATACTTCATTTTATTTTAGAGGAGAAGTTCATGTGGTAAGTGAGGAAGGATTGAATGCTTACGGGGCAGTTACTTGGGGGCAATTTTTTGTGTATCAGGGATTTAACGAAAATACAGGATGGATGCATACCTCTACTTACGTCGATATAATGGATGAATTTATGGAGTCGGTGGAAAATCGTGATGGAAAACTGGTTTATCACTATGGAGAAGAAGTACGTCCAGTAAGCACCTATGACATAACATTAAAATACAAAGACGGTGAGGTAGTAAAGGAAAAGACTTTTGCCGCCCATCGCACGCATCATGGTCCTATAACCCATCTGGAAAACGGCAAATGGGTGGCTACCGCGATGATGTGGAATCCGCCAAAAGCCTTGGAACAGTCTTATGTGCGCACCAAACAGAATAACTATTCCGGTTTTAGGGAAATGATGGATATACGGACTAATTCTTCAAATAATACGGTTTATGCCGATGCCGAAGGCAATATTGCTTATTTTCATGGGAATTTTATTCCCGTACGAGATACTATTTTTAATTACAACCTCCCGGTAGATGGAAGTGATCCCCGAACCGATTGGCAGGGCTTGCATACGGTTGATGAAAATATTCTGATTAAAAACCCTGAGAACGGCTGGATTCAAAACTGTAATTCAACTCCTTACACCGCTGCCTTGGAGTTTAGTCCGAA
>JBGTEN010000350.1:0-4652 GCA_041747755.1 Arenibacter sp.
TCCACCAAAAATTGGTGGGGAGTTGTTACGCCTGAAAGAACCGAATATCCTTTTAATCTGGATATAGTTAAAAAATATTATCAAATTGTGGAAAACCCTAAAGAAGCTGATTTTGCTTTGGTAGGGATAAAGAGTCCGGACGGTGGTGTAGGCTATGATAGGGCAGATTTGGAAAAAGGGGGGAACGGATATGTTCCCATTACCCTTCAGTATAGCGAATATACTGCGAGCACTGCTCGTGAAGTGAGTTTGGCAGGCGGTAGTCCGCTTGAAAAATTCACCAACAGAAGTTATAAGGGAAAAAAGAGTATTGCATCCAACCATACCGATATGAAATTGGTGAATGATACTAAGAAGCTAATGGGGAATAAACCGGTAATAGTGATAGTAAATGTTTCCAATCCGATGGTTTTTTCCGAAATAGAGCCAAGTGCTTCCGGTATCCTCGTACATATGGGTGTTCAGGACCAGGCCCTAATGGAATTAATTTCAGGAAAAGCTGAACCATATGGATTGTTGCCATTTCAAATGCCGGTCGACATGCTTACCGTAGAGGCGCAAAAGGAAGATATTCCAAGAGATATGATACCATATACCGATTCTGACGGAAATACCTATGATTTTGCCTTTGGGCTTAATTGGGAGGGAATAATAAATGATGAAAGGGCAAACCGATATAAATAAAAAAACCATTTTCTACATTTTAACAACCAACTAACCGGACAACACTTCTTCAGCTTTTTGAAGAAGTGTTGTTATTTTTAGTAATACCCACTATAAAAATCAATTTCATTTCTATAGAATTGTTTACCTTTCAACCTTGTTTAATGAAGTAAAAAAGAGAAAAAAAGGACTTTTAGGAATGAGTGATTTATTTGATATTAGGAATAAAGTTGCAGTGATAACCGGTGCTGGCGGGACTTTAGGAAGTGAAGTTGCAGAAAGTTTGGCTACAGCGGGTGTAAAGGTTTTACTCCTAACCCGAAAGATGACCAATGTTGAAGAACTTATCAACACTATCGCAGTCAATGGAGGCACTGCCGTTGCATTTGAAACTGATGTTTTATCAAAAGAATCTTTAATTCAGGCAAAGGATAAAATTGTTAAACAATTCGGTAGAGTAGACATTTTACTGAACATTGCCGGGGGTAATTTACCCGGGGCAACAATTCCGGATGATAAAACTATTTTTGACCTGTCCATAGACGACTTTAATACGGTGGTCAACTTAAACCTTAACGGTACCGTTCTTCCTTCCATGGTTTTCGGAGAAGTAATGGCAAAACAGAAGGAAGGAGTCATTATAAACTATTCATCCATGGCTGTACAGCGCGTTATTACCAGAGTGGCAGGGTACTCCGCATCTAAAGCGGCGATGGAAAATTTCACACGTTGGATGGCCGTAGAAATGGCAACTAAATTTGGAGATAAAATCAGAGTAAATGCTATTGCCCCCGGGTTTTTTATTGGGAATCAGAACAGAAAATTGCTGTTAAATGATGATGGCAGCTATACCGAAAGAGGTAAAAAAATCATTAAAAATACACCTATGGGGAGATTTGGAGCTGCGGAAGAATTAAATGGTGCCATACATTTTCTTTGTAGTGATGCCTCTAAGTTTATTACAGGTGTTGTAATTCCTGTTGACGGTGGGTTTAGCGCATTTAGTGGGGTATAAATCATAAAAAGTGTAGAAATGAAAATGGAACAGACTTGGCGTTGGTACGGTCCAACCGATCCAGTGACTCTCGCAGACATACGACAAACCGGTGCTACCGGCATTGTAACTGCGCTGCATCATATTCCCAACGGGGAAGTTTGGGAGATAGCCGAGATAGAGGAAAGAAAGAAGGTTATAGAAACCAGTGGTCTGGTTTGGTCTGTTGTAGAATCGTTGCCTATTCACGAAAGTATTAAAACCCAAACCGGAGACTACAAAAGACATATTGAGAATTATAAGCAAAGTATGAAGAATTTGTTGGCTTGTGGACTAAAAGTCATCTGTTACAATTTTATGCCCATTTTGGATTGGACAAGGACAGAACTTTATCATACGGTACAAGATGGTTCTAAAGCTCTGGCATTTACATTTAGTGCACTTATTGCTTTTGACCTGTATTTGTTAAAAAGACCAAATGCAGCCAAGAGTTACTCCGCCACACAGCTGGAAAAAGCTGATGTCTATTATAAAGGCCTTTCCGAAAATGATAAATGGGAACTAGTAAAAACTATTATTGCAGGTCTGCCTGGCTCCTCTGAAGGGTACCCGGTACCGGAAAGAGGTTATGATTTAACCAAGTTTCAAAAAATTCTAAATACCTATGATGGTATTGGAGAGCAGGAAATGCGGCAGCACTTAATTTATTTTCTTGAAGAGATTATACCCACCGCGGAAGCACATGGGTTACTCATGTGTATTCATCCCGACGATCCCCCATTTTCCATCTTAGGCTTGCCTAGAATAGTTGGTGTTGAACGGGACTATGATTATATCTTTTCAAAAGTTCCTTCCTTAAACAATGGTATTACGTTTTGCACCGGGTCATTGGGAGTACGGCCCGATAATGATTTAGTTCATCTCTTTGAGAAATTTGCCGACCGAGTGCATTTTTTACACCTTAGAAGTACAAAAAGGGATGAAGAAGGTAATTTCTTTGAAGCAGATCATTTAGATGGAGATGTAGATATGTATGGTATGGTAAAAAGTATTTTAGTTGAGCAAAAAAGACGGCTTAAAGAAGGTAGAAAAGATGCCGCAATTCCTATGCGTCCGGATCACGGGCATTTGATGCTGGACGATATGCATAAAAAAACAAATCCTGGTTATTCCGCCATAGGGCGATTACGAGGCTTGGCAGAATTACGAGGGCTGGAATTAGGCATTTTAAAGGGGATGTCCTAAGGATCAATATTAGAATCGACCTAAATGTACTGTGCCAACATTTATTCTTCAAATTACTGTTCCTTTCAGGTGGTTAAACCTAATAAAGGCACTTGGGTAGTTATGGAATTAAAGGGTCTATGCGCATTTGATATGCTTATAGCCACATAATAACTTTTAATAACTTAAAGACTACGCTTTTTTTCTAAAAAGCTATTTTTGTATTTCTAGATTTAACTGCAAAACATTTATCATGTCAGAAACATTAGAAAGAATAAAAACAGTAATAATAGGTTCTGGACCCGCAGGGTATACTGCGGCTATCTATGCTGCGAGAGCCGACCTGAAGCCGGTTATGTACACAGGGATGGAACCGGGTGGACAATTGACCACCACTACGGAAGTGGATAATTTTCCCGGTTATCCGGAGGGTATTGACGGACCTACAATGATGTTGCAATTACAACAACAAGCGGAACGTTTTGGTACAGAAGTGCGAATAGGTATGGTCACCGCTGTTGAATTTAGTGATGAGGTAGGCGGAATTCATAAACTAACCATCGACGATAATAAAACTATTGAAGCGGAAACGGTAATTATTTCTACCGGAGCCACAGCAAAATATCTAAACATTCCAAGTGAACAACGTTTACGTGGAGGTGGTGTTTCGGCTTGCGCGGTATGCGACGGGTTTTTCTACAGAGGTCAGGAAGTAGCCATAGTAGGCGCAGGAGATACTGCAGCGGAAGAAGCCTCTTATTTGGCTAATATATGCAGTAAGGTTACCATGTTGGTGCGCAGTGATAAAATGCGGGCTTCAAAAGCCATGCAGCATAGGGTGAACAGTCTCAAGAATATTGATATTCGCTATAATACCGAAGTAGATGAAGTTTTGGGAGGCCAAGTAGTGGAGGGGCTTCGTATCGTAAATAACCAAACGGGAGAAAAAGAGGAGATAACTATAACAGGTTTATTTATAGCTATCGGACATAAACCGAATACCGACATTTTCAAAGGTCAGCTGGATATGGATGAAACCGGATATTTAATTACCAAAGGAAAATCAACCAAAACAAATAAACCGGGAGTTTTTGCAAGCGGGGACGCTCAAGACAAAGAGTACAGACAAGCGGTTACAGCAGCTGGAACAGGTTGTATGGCTGCACTGGACGCCGAGCGTTATCTGGCAACTGTTGAGACGCCACAAGAAGTAATCTAATTTCAAGATTGGAATTAAAATGCCTGCATAGTTCGTATATCTATGCAGGCTTTCTTTTATTTTAAGCGGACGTAGTTCTCGGAATTTATCCGATTACCATCAGCATCCGTAAAAATTTGACTGAATTTGTCTGCTTCGAGTTGAAGTTCCATATTCCATACCATACTTTCATCAGCAATTTTTCGCATTGAAGCCGACATGTATTCCAATTTCTCTGTTAAAGTACTATCGGTGCTTTCGTATGATCCATAACCGAACCATTCAATAGAGTCTGTTGGTACGTATCGGGTCCACATCACTTTTCCGTTATAATACATTTTAATTTGTCGGTATCCGTTGGTTGCATAAATAGTGTCAATAATGACATTATTATCATAGTTATAATTACTAACTAATTCCCAAGTTCCTTCGAGGCTGGTTTTGTTAGGAGGGTCAATTGGCGCCAGAGCTGTTCCTGCAACCAAAATCAACATCAAGACGAGTAGTCCAATTAATTTTTTCATGGTAGTGTTATTTTGAATGTTAGCTTCAAAAAAGTTACAATAAATTTTG
>JBGTEN010000351.1:0-1997 GCA_041747755.1 Arenibacter sp.
CTGGCGGGAGTCTACTAACTTTCAGGCCGCTTACTATCCCAATCTTCCACCCGGAGAGTATCTTTTTCATGTCAAAGCAGCAAATAATAATGGGGTATGGAACGAAGAAGGTGCAAAGTTGAAGATTATCGTAAACAAACCCTGGTGGTTCACTGTTTGGGCTTATCTCTTTTATGGGCTTGTTTTTGTAAGTGCGCTATTTTTTGCTGATCGGTTTTTTAGACATCGTGTTGTACTAAAAGAAAGAGAAAAAGCTAGAGTAAAAGAATTGGAACAGGCTAAAGAAATTGAAAAAGCCTACACTGAATTGAAGGCCACCCAATCCCAGCTCATCCAATCCGAAAAAATGGCATCCCTTGGAGAACTCACCGCGGGAATCGCCCATGAAATACAGAACCCTTTGAATTTTGTAAATAATTTTAGCGAGGTAAGTGTAGAGCTTTTGAATGAAGTTAAAGAGACAAGAAACAAGAGTCAAGAAACAAGACCAAGGACAGAAGAAGACCAAATAGAGGATGAGATTCTGGAGGATATCAAACAAAATTTGGAAAAAATAACGCACCATGGGAAACGGGCAGATGCTATTGTAAAAGGAATGCTCCAACATTCCAGAAGTAACTCGGGTCAAAAAGAGTTAACCGATATTAATTCTCTGGCAGATGAATATCTAAGGTTAGCTTATCATGGTTTGCGGGCAAAAGACAAATCGTTTAATGCAACATTAGAAACCGACTTTGACCCTACCTTACCTAAAATTGAGATAGTCCCTCAAGAGGTTGGCAGGGTCTTGTTGAATTTGATCAACAACGCCTTTTATGCCTGTGCTGAGCGCAGTCGAAGTGCCAGTGCAGAGCGTAGTCAAAATACCATGAGTGAAAAGCAGAAAGGGATAAGCGAAAATTATCAACCTACCGTAACCCTATCCACCAAAAAATTGAACAATAAGTTGTATATTTCCGTGGAAGACAACGGCATTGGTATCCCGGAGGCGATTCAAAAAAAAATATTTCAACCGTTCTTTACTACCAAACCTACCGGCCAAGGAACCGGTTTGGGATTAAGCTTAAGCTATGATATTGCAAAAGCGCATGGCGGAACCTTGGAAATGGCAAGTGAAATTGGTATAGGGACTGTCTTTAAACTTGTTTTACCACTAACGTTTTAAATATAGCATATGATACCTGTGCATTAGCCACCAACATAAAACCAATGAAACCAAACCACCACAAAAACCAATTGCTAAAAAGCCATATTTGCATTTGTATATTCATTTTATTTCTAACCGTGCCTTTCGGTTTTACAGTGAATGCACAAATCAATGCTTCGAAAGGGATTCCAAGCTTTAATAATTATTCGGTTGGCGGCAATCTTAGGGCTGCAAGTCAGCAGGTATGGAATGTAGATCAGGATAAATTTGGAGTTATCTATACAGGAACGAGCAGTGGCCTGCACAAGTTTGATGGGGTAAATTGGGAATTGCTCACTTCACCCGTTCAAGAATTCAATACCAATGTGCGTTCCACACTACTTTCTTCTTCAGGCACTTTTTATTACGGCTCGTTGGGCGACTTTGGCTTTGTTACACAAGATACTATTGGCAATACCTTGATGAAGTCCCTTATTACCTATATGCCTAAGGACATTCTGATTAATGATATTTGGTCTATTAGAGAAGTTAATGGAAAGATTTATTTCCAATCCCGAGAGGCTATTTTCATTTATTCTCCTGATGCTGAAGACAAAGCGACAAGTATCACTATCTGGAAACCGGATACTGCATTTATGTATGCTTTTTCCCTTCATGGGAAGTATTACGTTCATCAAATGAATCTGGGCTTGTATGAGGAGACCAATGGCAGCCTGACACTTATTCCGGGCAGTGCGTTTCTCGGTGAAAACCGGGTGCAGGTTTTATTGCCTTATAAAAAACAAAATGAGTTTTTAGTAGGAGCTTTTTCAGGTGGACTCTATCGCTATGACGGATCATCCTTTCAGCC
>JBGTEN010000352.1:0-3231 GCA_041747755.1 Arenibacter sp.
ATTACAAGTGTTAACCCTCATGATGAGTTATTTCCTAAAGATAGCGCCAAGATTATTATAAACCATGTACTGGACGGAATTGAGATGGCCAGAAAAAATAAACTTCCGGATCGGGTAATCGACTTTATAAGAACACACCATGGCACTTCCTTGGTTTATTACTTTTATAAAAAGGAAATGGAGCATGAAACAGATGGTTTGGAAGCAGATTTTAGGTATCCCGGGCCTATACCCTTCTCTAAAGAAACAGCAATTTTAATGATGGCAGATTCGGTTGAAGCAGCTTCTAAAAGCTTAAAAAATCCTACTTTTTTAATTATAGATGAGTTTGTAGATAAGATAATAGGTAGCCAGATGAAGTCCGGACAGTTTTTAAATTCGGATATCACTTTCAAAGATATCGAAACTATAAAGAAAATTTTAAAGAAGAAACTCACTAATATTTACCACTTAAGGCTAGAGTATCCTGAGTAACATTAATTTTTCATAAATTAATTGATTCTCAAGTTGTTAAATGTTTTCAAAAGAAATAACCTACTCACAATTTTATTGTAAATTAAAGGCATTGATCCCTTTAAATGCCATTGACATGACAAAAATTTTATCTTTCCGTTACGTATTACTTTTGTTTTTTGCGGTAATAGCTCACTTTGTTTCAGCTCAAAGTGCTGAGCCATATAAGTCTAATTACGAACATTTTTTTTCCTTTCCATCTCCGCAACAAACTGTTGTAGATTCTTTGGTTATGTGGCAAGAAAATGTTGTTTTACAGTTAGGAAATATCCAAGCAGATAACAACCAGATACTTTTTAAAGGATACGTGCTCACCGGCCCTAACAAAAGCAGATTTAGTCTTAGTAAGGTGTTGCATGTTGAATTGGTGAACCAAGAAGGTAAGGTTTTAAAAAAGCAGTTTCACGAGATTACTCAAGGAGCAGCAAGCGGTGTTATGAACCTACCCAAAAAAATAGAGGAAGGCACTTATTATCTTAGAGCCTACACCCAATGGATGCAGAATTATGGGCAAACATTTTACACTGAAAAAGTAGTACATCTAGGTAATCCTGTAGACAAAAAGGGCGAAAATAGAGAAGATTTGGATGTGAGATTCTTTCCTGAAGGTGGTGTATTTCTCAGCGGATTTGAGAATAGAATGGTCATTCAAATTCCGAATATAGAAAACGATCATAGTGATTATGTAGGTAGTATTTTAGATTCTAAAGATAATATGGTAGCCCAGGTGTCCAAAGTAGGACCCGCTTTGGGGAATGTTCTTTTTACTCCAGTCAAAAATCAGAGCTATCAACTAAAACTTAATAACGGGGAGGTATATTCATTACCATCCTCAGAGAATCAAGGTCTTTTACTTCATGCCAATAATTTGGATGCAGATACTGTAAAGATTAGGGCTATAGCTACGGGACGGGGAATTGAAAAAGCCGTTAAGCTTATTGGGGAAATAGAAGGCGTAAACTATTTTGAACGAGATGTGAGGTTTAATAACAGTGATTTACTGGATGTAAAAATCTCAAAAAAGGATTTTCCTCGAGGAGTACTCACGCTAAAATTAACAACAGGAAGTGGAGAAGAATTAGCCGTCAGACCAATTTGGATTGACGGAAAAAGGCTTACTATAGAAGTTACCTCTTTAAATGAAAAACGAACAGGTGGGGAACAGGCTTTGAAAGTTAAGGTAACAGATGGCGATAATAAACCGGTTAAAACGGGAATAGCCTTAAGTTTTCTCAAGGCTTCAAGCGATCCAAATTTAGAAAGTGAGGCTTTTCAAATTATTAATGAAGATAACCCAACCATTTTTTCAGATGACATAGCTTTAGATAGGAAACAACGCTTCTTAAAGGATATTGCAGTTTTGGCGGCTGGAAATGAAGGAATTTTGGCCAAAATAAATGAAGAAGCCGATTTAACACAAATAAAGTATCCTTTTCAGCAAGGCTTAGAGTTGGTAGGTTATGTTTATGATTTAGAGAACAATTTATTAAAGAATACAAATATCCAAGTTCTGGGATATTCGGATGAAGATATATTAGCAAACGATGTAAAGACCAACGCTAATGGTATCCTGCGATTAGAAGATTTGCAGGTGCAGGGTATGGTTAGGTTTGTATTGAGGACACAAGGAGAGGATTCTAAGGAGCGGCTGGTAAAATTGTTTCCTTTGGATGTTCGGAAAAAGGATGCTATAGCGGAAGGGGAAGTAGAGAAACCTACAAGCACGTTTAAAAAAGTAGAGCGGAAGTCGGTTTACCAACCCTCAATTTGGCAGGCTTTGGACACAACAGGATTAATACAATTGGATGAAGCTGAAATACGTCAAAACAAAATAAACAAAACTGGAGCATCTAAGATTCGCAATTCTGCATTTGGAAGGACAGTTATCGTTCAAGACCGTAACCATCCAAAAAGTATTCCTGAACTATTTTTGAATGTGCCTGGCGTGGTGGTTACCGGACTTGGATCTCTTAATCCAAGAATATCAATGCCAAGAAGAGCTAGTTCTGGGCCTATTTTATGGGTTATTGATGGTTTTCCACTTGCACAGTCTGATGCGGGAAGTAGGTCATTTGTGAGCTCTAATTCTAATCCACTAGTTGAGGTTATGAACATTATTTCCCCCTTGGATATTGATAAAATAGAATTGCTAATAGGCCCGGAAACTGCCATATATGGTAGTCGTGGCGCAGGAGGAGTAATATTAATTACTAGACGCGATGGCTCAGAATTTGCTCCGTCTAAAAGAAAAGAAGGACAATTGATGTTCCAAGGTTTTGAGCCCGATTTCGACTTTGAAGCATACAAGAAGACACTTTCCAATAAAGAACAGGAAAATAGCAGTATTTTATATTGGAATCCAAATGTAGAGACAAATGAAGATGGTGAGGCTATCATTAATTTTACAGCCCCTAAGAGCCAAACTAAAACCAAAATTGAAGCGATGGCAATTTCAGAAGAGGGTGCCATGGGGATTTTGAGAACTGAATTTTAAGTCTTTTAAGTTTTTTAAACACTATGAATGATGTAATTACCGACCGTTAAACTAGTGTCATACTTTTTGAGCATAAAAAAACTAAAAAATAGTTGTGTTCTATGAGATGAAAAAGTACATTTGCAACCGCGTTTTTTGACAGTAAGCAATTAAATATAGGAGAGGTGCCGGAGTGGTAACGGAGCAGATTGCTAATCTGTCGACGGGTAACCGTCGCCAGGGTT
>JBGTEN010000353.1:0-3299 GCA_041747755.1 Arenibacter sp.
AATAATTGCTAAGGTTGTAAAAATACCGAATGCAGCTCCAAATTTTGTCTCTTCGTTATATTGGGATTGAAACTCTTTATCCAAAAATGTATAGTTAAATGTGCTTTCAGGAAAAATGGATTTCCATATCTTTCGAATCTGACCGATGGAACTTTGGAAGCCAAGCACAGTTGAAGCACTTGCGCTCAATTTTATCAATTGCTTATCAAAAACATATCCTTGGCGAATGACCATCGGGGTAATGGCATACTTAAGACCAAAATGATGGAAGTCATCCACTACCCCAGAAATAATTCTTTTGGAACCCCAAAAATGAATTTGTTTGCCCAGTGCGTCTTCCATGTTGGAAAGGCCCATAGTCTTCACAAATTTTTTGTTAACTACCACCTCATCACTATCCCCATCATCGGAGGAAAGAAAAGTGTGGCCAACTAAGAAGTCCATACCCATAAGTTCAAAATAATCCTTTCCTGCAACGAAGGTGTGATGTACCGTGTTTTTATCAATTCTTCCATCAGGATATTCAATATAATTCGAAGATGACAAACTATTATAGCCCTCTCCCGGATAGGAAGAAGCCATTGTAAAGTTTTCTACTATAGCCAATTTTTTCAGTTCCGCCTCCAAGCTTCGAAAACCCTTTCCGAGCGGTTCCGATTTTTCACTCACAACATCTCCCTTGATTGCCACAACCTGATTGAGACTTAGGCCTATCGGCTGTTCTTTGAGGAATTTTATCTGCTTGCCCACTATTAAGGTTCCAACCAACAAAATTATAGTTGCCAAGAACTGAATCGTGATGAGGCCTTTTCGAATTGATACTCCTTTTTGTGAACCTTGAAGTTTTCCTTTTAACGCTTTGGCAGGCTTATAGTTACTCAGAACGATGGCAGGGTATATACCCGAAACGACTGCTCCCAATAGTATAAATGCCAAAATAGGATATAGCCTTTTTAATATAATAAGCCCAAATTCAAATTTTTGTCCAACATACTCTTGAAAAGCGGGCAAAATCAGGAACACGATAAAAATGGCGAAAATCACTGCAATGACATTGAGCAATATAGATTCTAAAAGAGACTGCATTATCAATTGTGGTTTCTGGGCTCCTGCTACTTTTCGAATTCCGGTTTCTTTGGCACGTTCCATGGATTTTGCGCTGGCAAGGTTTACATAGTTCAACCAAGAGAGCAATAAAATAATCAACGCAATGGCTGATAAGAATCTTATCCTGCTGATACTACCATTGCTCTCAGCCTCATAAGGTTTGTCAGAATACAGGTGAATATCTTGTAAAGGTTCGATGTTGTGACGTTTTTTCTTGTCATTTAAAAAATCTTGTTTGACAATTTTTTTTTGTAATAATGCAATATCAGCCTTCGAATCCACTTTTAAGTAGGTAAAAAAATCATTGGCCATCCAGTTCAAATCCTGCATACCTTCATAGGCGGCCCATGTTGGAATGGTATTGAACGAAACCAGAAAATTCGTTTTCATATGGGTATTGTCGGGAATATCCTCTAATATACCGGTTACCAAAAACTGGGCTACTGTTCTGGCATAAAAGACAGAGAGCGTTTTACCCATAGGGTCTTCGCTACCAAAAAGTTTATCGGAAAGCGATTCGGTCAAAACTATAGAATACGGTTCTTTTAGGGCTTTTATGGCTTCCCCTGATTTTAAAGGATACTTGAAGATTTCAAAATAGGAATCGTCTGCAACAAAACCATTTTCTTCCTCTAGAATCGTGTTGCCATGGCGAAAGGTGATTTTCCCCAATTGTGATAATCTTACCTGCTCTATTATTTCCGGAAACTCATTTTTTAATGTTGGTCCTGATAGATTATAGGTCTGTGCGTCACCTGGAGCAAAGACACTGCCTTCCGCATATTCCATATATACCCTTTGGATATTCTCCGAACCTTCGAATTTATCATAACTACTTTCATAATTTACATACAGCATAATTAGTACAAAAGAGGCCACACCCACAGCAAGTCCAAAAATGTTGATAAAAGAGTACAGTTTGTTCTTAAGCAGATACCTAGTTGCGATTTTTAAGAATAGTGCGTACATAATGTTATATTTAATTCAACTTTACTCCGTCCGTCAACTTTTTACGAGATTTGTTTTTACCAATAGTTTGTTTTTAGAAACATTACGTAATATTATTTATAGATAGTTTAAGATAATGTTTTTAAGGTCTCAAATGGTTTGTAATTTATTTAGGGATTTACTCGATAGTTGCTAGTTGTTCGTTGATGGTTGTCCGGCAAGGTCAGTTTCATGTTTCATTGCTAAAAACGGTCTTACTTAAATACCTCCTTATCCGCTTCCATGTTTGCGATTAGGGTTGAATAATAGTTTGAAAAGCCGGGATTGGTTGTTTTTTCTTTCCCTTTTTTGGCAAACCTTATAGCTTCTTCTTTATTTTTAATGGCATAATAGCCCATTGCCATTCCCAAAATCCCATAATCCGTATCAGGGTGTTTTTTAAAATTGGCCTTTAATACCGCAAAGGCTTCCTGACTTTTATTCATCCGGGCTAAATCGACCCCATACTGAAAAATATCATCAACCTTCCCCATAGGAAGGGCTTGTGCCATAACAGAATCGGCCTCTTTTTTCCGGTCTAGTTTTTCCAACAAACCTGCATAAGTGGTTAAGGTCTTAAAATTAGCTTCTCCAAAATAGGTATTTATAGACCGCTCTGCCCATGAAAGACCCTCTTCCAGATTTATATTGTTCATTAAACAATAGTTAGCCGCTGTATGCATGTTTTGCCAGTATTGATAGAAGCTGCCGGAATTAAACTCTTTTCGAAAGGAGGCAATTTGGAGGGTCGGTAAATCCACCGCAACCTTGAAGGGAATTTTAATTTTTTCCCAAACCAGGTTTAGAGTTGCACTATCTTCTGTTTGGTCACTGAATTCATAAGTGAGTCGTTCCTTACTGTCGTTCATTGGAACAACCGGAACCTCCACCCGTAAGGCATCATCTTTGGCATCGTAATAAAAACTACCCCAGGCCGTGTTGTAGTTGGAGAAGATTAATACCGCTTTTTCCGCTCCCATGGCTACAAAAAAACCGTATTTCCCTGCCGGAAGAGGTTTGCCTTCGATCAGTACTGCCGTACTGAATTCAATCGTGGTGTTTTCATTGGCTCCGGCACGCCATGGAGCTGCCTTGCTGGTGCCGTACTGCAAATCAGCAAATCCGTAATGCACTAAATCGCCCCAGATTCTTCCTTCCCGACCATTGACAGCGGGTCGATTATAGGTAACTTCCACTTTTGTTAT
>JBGTEN010000354.1:0-4719 GCA_041747755.1 Arenibacter sp.
CCTACAGGAATTACGCAGAGAAATCTTTCATATGGATTGCAGGGAGGCTACATTAGAGATATTCCATTAAACCAAAGAAGAAATGTGGCCTTGGGTATTGGTTTAGGCTATGCGGTGTACTCCTATTACACTAATCTTGTAGTTCGTGAATCGGACAATGAATTGTTGTATAGCGCATTGGGTTCCGATATGGATTATAAACGGAGTAAAATTGAAAATCATGTTTTAGAATTCCCATTCGAATTTAGATGGCGAAATTCTACACCGGATGATTATCGTTTTTGGAGGATTTATACAGGTGTAAAATTTGGGTATGTTTTTGGAAGTAGATCAAAATTTGTTTCTAACGAAGAAACCATATCTTTTACTAATAAAGACTCCAGGAATTTTCAATATGGCCTAACATTCAATGTGGGATATAATACATTTAATATACAGGCTTATTATTCCCTTGTTACCTTATTTGATGACGGTATAATTATCGCAGAGGGAGGAGAGAATATCGTAGTTAGGCCTTTACGGATCGGAATTATATTTTATATTTTATAACCAAAATTTTAAGGTTAATAACTGGGATATTAATCCTATAAATAATCCAATAATAACCTCTATACTACTATGGGCTCTAAGATAAAGCCTTGAGGAAGCAACAATCCCTGTAGCTAGAGTTAGAAAGGCTATTGCCACTGACAGGTTAGTTTCAAAATGTACACTTAAACTTATCACAAACATAAGCAGGCTTCCCATTGCCATTACATGTATACTGCATTTAAATTTAAAAAAAAGCATTATCAATGAGGAAGTTGTAGCAATTATTAGGCTCAAAAAGTAATAATGTAGTTCTATAACAAAATTATTTGCCAATACTTTTAATAATACCATGAAAAGCAATAGTATGGAGATATAAAATGGGTATTTACGTTCTTTTAGAGTTGGCATAAGGAGGGAGCTTACCAAACCTAAATTTTTTAGGATAAGAAAAAAGATGATAGGGATAATTACTGTTAGAATAAAGATTGGTAAAATAGTTCCACTTTGTAGTTCTATAGAACTATATTTTGGAGTAACCAAAAAATACGTAATTGTTCCGGCAAAGGGGATGAATAAGGGGTGAAAAATATAAGAGATTATTTTTGAAAAGAGTCTCATTAGATTTGTTTACGAAGCCGCGCCACGGGAATCCCAAGCTGCTCTCTGTATTTAGCTACAGTTCTTCTGGCAATAGGATATCCCTTTTCTTTTAATATTATAGCCAAACGGTCATCTGTAAGAGGCCTTTTCTTTTTTTCTTCACCAATTACTGTTTCCAAAATTTTCTTAATTTCTCTGGTCGATACATCTTCTCCTTGTTCATTTTTCATTGATTCTGAAAAAAATTCTTTTATTAGTTTAGTGCCGTAAGGGGTATCTACATATTTGCTATTGGCAACTCTGGAAACTGTTGACACATCCATATAAATAGTATCGGCAATATCCTTAAGAATCATGGGCCGTAGTTTCCGTTCATCACCTGTAAGGAAATATTCTTCTTGATATTTCATAATGGCATTCATGGTAACATAAAGAGTCTGCTGACGTTGCTTAATTGCATCTATAAACCACTTGGCTGCATCTAGTTTTTGCTTGATAAATTGTACCGTATCTTTTTGAGATTTAGATTTTTCTTTTGCGTTTTTATAGCCTTCCATCATATTGCTATATTCTCTGGAAACATGTAGCTCCGGAGCATTTCTTCCGTTGAGGGTAAGTTCTAGCTCACCATCCACTATTTTAATGGAAAAATCAGGCACAACATGTTCTACAATCCTATTATTACCGGAATACGAACCACCGGGTTTAGGGTTTAATTTTTCAATTTCTGCAATGGCATTCTTAAGTAGTTCTTCAGAAATATTGTGCTTTTGTATTAGTTTATCATAGTGCTTTTTGGTAAAATGTTCAAATGACTTCTCCAAAATGGCTATAGCAAGTTCTGTGCTTTCTGCTGGATCTTTTCGTTTCAATTGTAAGATAAGACATTCTTCCAAGGACTGAGCTCCAACACCTGCAGGGTCTAGCTGCTGTACAATTTTTAAAATTCGTTCAACAGTTTTTTCATCCACAAAAACATTTTGAGTGAAAGCCAAATCGTCCACAATATCAGCTAAATTTCTCCTTATATAACCACTTTCATCCACACTTCCCACCAGAAATTCTGCTATTAACCACTCTTCATCATCTAAATACTCTGTATTTAGTTGGCTAATCAGGTATTGGTTGAATGAGATTCCGGAGGCATACGGAATATTTTTATCCTCATCATCCGTGCTGTAATTGTTTGTTTGAGTGCGATAATCAGGAACCTCGTCATCACTTAAATATTCATCTATGTTAATGTCGTCCGCGGTGATGGTTTCACTATCTGTTTCATTATCATAGATATCTTCAAATTCATCTTCTTGATTGTCTAATTCTTCTTTTCCTGTCTCTAGTGCCGGATTCTCTTCAAGTTCTTGCTTTATGCGTTGTTCAAAGGACTGTGTTGGAAGTTGAATCAACTTCATCAACTGAATTTGTTGTGGAGATAACTTTTGGGATAATTTAAATTGTAAGTGTTGCTTTAGCATATGGCCTACTTGTCCGTATAAAGTTACAGAATTCTACTTAGAATTCGGCATTTTGCGGTGTTCTGGGGAAGGGGATAACATCTCTTATGTTGCTCATACCTGTGGCAAAGAGCACTAAACGCTCAAAACCAAGACCAAACCCACTGTGTACAGCAGTCCCAAATTTTCGAAGATCCAAGTACCACCAAAGCTCTTTCTCATCAAGACCTAAGGTTTTAATCTTTTCAATAAGCACCTCCAAACGCTCTTCTCGCTGCGAGCCACCAACAATCTCACCAATCCCGGGAAATAAAATATCCATGGCACGGACGGTTTTTCCATCTTCATTCAATCGCATATAAAATGCTTTAATCTTAGCCGGATAGTCAAACAGGATTACAGGGCAGTTAAAATGTTTTTCCACCAAAAAGCGTTCATGTTCACTCTGCAAATCAGTACCCCAATCCGTAATTGGATATTGAAATTTTTTCTTTTTATTGGGTGTACTGTTGCGCAAGATATCTATAGCTTCTGTATAAGAAACTCTTTTAAATTCATTGTTTACAACAAATTTTAACTTGTCTAAAAGCAACATTTCACTACGTTCTGTTTGTGGTTTGGATTTATCTTCCTCCACTAAGCGTTGTTCTAAAAACTGAAGGTCTTCCTTACAATTTTCTAAAACATAGAAGATTACTTTTTTTATAAAGTCTTCAGCAAGGTCCATATTGGCATTAAGGTCGTTAAATGCAACCTCCGGTTCTATCATCCAGAACTCTGCTAGGTGTCTGGATGTATTAGAATTTTCTGCTCTAAAAGTAGGACCAAAAGTGTATACCTTGCCCAGAGCCATGGCATAGGTCTCCGCTTCTAATTGTCCGGATACTGTTAAATTAGTCTCTTTTCCAAAAAAATCTTCCTTAAAATTAACCTTACCATCTTCTGTTAATGGTGGTTTTTTTGCATCTAGCGTAGTAACCCGAAACATTTCTCCCGCTCCCTCAGCATCCGATCCTGTAATAATAGGGGTATGTACATAATAAAAGCCGTTCTGTTGAAAGTATTGATGAATAGCAAAGGATAATGCAGAACGCACTCTCATGATTGCAGCAAAAGTATTGGTCCTAACCCGTAAATGAGCCTTTTCTCTTAAAAATTCTAAGGAATGCTTTTTAGGTTGAATAGGATACGATTCCGGATCTGCAGCGCCATGCAATATAATTTCCTTGACCTGTATCTCTACAGTTTGTCCCTTTCCCTGACTTTCTACGAGAGTTCCTTTGATGCTTATTGCGGCTCCGGTCGATATTTGGTTCAAGAGCTTGGTATCAAACCCTTCAAAATCAACCACACACTGAATAGTATTAATTGTGGAACCATCATTTAGTGCAATAAAACGATTGCTTCTAAAAGTTCGAACCCATCCGTTTACCGTCACTTCCTGCGCTATTTGGTTAGCTGCGAGTAATTCTTTTACTGTATGCGAATTCATTATAGAATACCTAAAAATTAAGATTGCAAAGATAACTTTTTTGATAAAAAAGGCATGAATGTGGGTCGTGTATAAAAAGAATATTTCTACCTAGCGTCACCTATTTATCTGTTGGGTCTTCGTCATGAGGTAAAATATCAATTTGAGGCTCTTTCAGCACTTTTTTATTAGCAATGCTTCGCTCTAGGGAAAGTAACAGAGAAGGCAAAAGAATTAGGTTAGACAACATGGCAAAAAGTAATGTGGCCGAAACTAAAGCCCCCAAAGCAACTGTACCTCCAAAACTGGAGATAGTAAAAACAGAAAACCCTAAAAATAAAACAATAGAGGTATAGAACATACTTACCCCGGTTTCTCGAAGGGCCGCATATACCGATTTTTTAATTCGCCATTGATTTGCAGTGAGCTCTTGCCGGTATTTGGCTAAAAAATGTATGGTATCATCTACTGAAATACCAAACGCAATGCTGAAAACTAAAATGGTAGATGGCTTGATAGGCACTCCTGCGAAACCCATTACGCCGGCGGTAATGATTAGAGGCAGCAGATTGGGAATCAATGAAATAACAATCATTCTAAAAGAACGAAACAAATAGGCGATAAACAATGCTATTAGCCCAATAGCAAGAGCTAGTGATGTTA
>JBGTEN010000355.1:0-2582 GCA_041747755.1 Arenibacter sp.
CTTCCATCTTTTATCAGGTTTTCGGTTTGGGATATACGTTGCTGAAATATCGAATCTGTGATAGGCAGGCAACCTGTCAGAGTTTCTATCTGAGTAACTGGCTATGGATATGCCTTCATATTCATACTGCCCGTTGGGATAGGTTACAGGCCTTCCGGTCTGATAAACCAAATTGGTACCAAAAGACCATTTGTCAGTTAAGCGATAGGACGCTGTAAGGGAAAAATCATGGGTTCTATCATAAGGAGTGTTATACCATTCCCCATCATTAATACCCAAGCCACCGGCCTTATCTCCCGGAGTGTGTTGTTCGGATTTGGCCAGCGTATAAGCAATCCAACCCGTAAGATTTCCCTCATTCTTGCGAAGCAAAAATTCCAGTCCGTAAGCTTTGGCTTCCCCGTTTAAGATTTCTGTTTCGATAGTATTGTTACCGATGAGGTCGGCCCCGTCGATATAATCTATTCTGTTGTCTGTGGTTTTATAATACACCTCCACTTCCAGAGAATACATTTTATCATCGAAATTTCGAAAGTAGCCTAAAGCAAACTGATCGGACAACTGGGGCTTTATAAATTTTCCACTGGGAGTCCAAACATCCAAAGGAGTTACAGAAGTGGTGTTGGACAACAAATGAATATACTGAGCAACTCGGGAATAGCCCGATTTAATAGCCGAGTTTTCGTTTAATTGATATGCCAGAGAGGCTCTGGGTTCAAAATTCCCGAAACTCACAATGGTTTCCCCTTTGCCATAGTTGGTTTCCCCAATTTTGGTTCCTCGGTCATAGATACCCAAGAGACTATTGTAAACTACTGGTCTATCATCCGCATATTCGGACATTGCCTGTCCGCCCATTCGGTTAAATACACTATAGCGAAGACCATATTGCGCGGTAAGCTTATCACTAAGTTTGTTTTCTATGTTAATATAGGCAGCACTTTCAAACGCTTTATTTCGATCAAGTGACAACCGATTTATTGCAGAGGTTTCGGAAGTGGGCCAAATTTGCCCCGGATCAAAATCGTAATAGATACTGCTTGCCCCAAAATCCAGTTTAAACATATCGCTGATAAAGTAGTTCAAATCATATTTTATATTGTAATTGTTTATTGCGGAAACCCATTCAAACTCTTCCATGGGAAATCCCAAATCATAGTCGTATTTACTATATATCATGGAGAGATTGGAGAACAGCCGATCATTAAAAATATGGTTCCACCGCAGATTTCCGGAAAGGTTGCCATAGCTACTGTTAAAAATTTCACCAAATTCAAAGGCATCCCTACCAAAATACCCGGAGAGAAAGAGCTGGTTATTTGCATTGAGGTTATAATTGCTCTTGAGATTCAGATCATAAAAGTTGGCACTGTTTTCTTCACCGGCCGCCAATAAAAAAAGATGGGCGTAAGATCCTCGACCCGCAATTAAAAAGGAACCCTTCTCTTTAAACATAGGGCCTTCCAGAGCCAATCGGCTTGAAATAAGTCCAATTCCCCCTGTCATAGAAAAATTTTTGCTATTCCCATCCTTTTGGCGCACATCAAGAACAGATGAAGTTCTTCCCCCAAAACGAGCGGGAATTCCCCCTTTGTACAGTTTTATATCCTTTATGGCATCAGCGTTAAATACCGAGAAAAACCCTAAAAGATGAGAGGTATTATAAATAATGGCCTCATCCAGTAAAACCAAATTTTGGTCTGCTGCCCCTCCTCTTACATGAAATCCGCTAGACCCTTCGCCATTATTGGTAACCCCCGGGAGCATTTGCAAGGATTTGATGATATCTACCTCTCCCAAGACCACGGGCATTTGTTTTACGGTTTTAATATTAAGTTTGGAGACACTCATCTCCGGCTTTCTGAGTAGTACCCGCTCAGGTTCTTCAGCCGTTACTACGACTTCTTCCAAAGCTGTGGTGAATTCAATTAACTCAAAATCGAACTTGTGATTTTGGTCCAGGAGAATGTTTTTGTTAACCTCTGCGTAGCCCATATAGGATATGGCCAGAGTATAACTACCGGATGGGGCTGTAAGGGAATAAAACCCATATTCATTGGTAACCACTCCTATTTGGGTGCCTTTTAAGAATACCGAAACACCAAAAAGAGTCTCCCCGTCCTTGTTATCTGTAATTTTTCCATTTATGGTATAGCTTTGCTGTGCTAGGACCGGGGTCATTAAAATAGTAAGGAATAGACTCAGAATAGGGTGGCAGCATTTTTTCTTTTTATTTTTTAAATTGAATTTTTGAATCATAAATACGGTTTTGGATGTAGATTGTTTTATGACCTAATTGACATCTTAAAAAACAAAGGGTTGCATCCCGACGAAAGAAATAACTTTGGTCTAACAGTAGCCGGCGAGCTTTTTTGAGTTACAACCCTGTTTAAACATGATAGTCCAACCGTATTGGCAATAGTATTAATTTTGTCATTTTCAAAATAATTTCCCAATTGTGCAACCTAAACTGCTTTTACTTGTCTTTAAGAATGAAACTTATACTGACAAGAGCTTTAAAACCATTTTTACCTAGTTGGAAACCAATATCCGATTTACACATCAGGAGCTTGTAGAAAAAA
>JBGTEN010000356.1:0-7348 GCA_041747755.1 Arenibacter sp.
TACAGCATATTTTATATTTATTGGTGTATTCTCACCGTATGCTTTCATCAAGGGTTTAAATATTAATACCGTAAACAACACCAGAAAGGGTAATGCCTGAACAAAGTTAAGGGATTTATAGAAAGAAAAGAAGCCAATTCCCAAAACTACAAGACCATACATACAGGCCGCAATGACTATATTTCGCTTATTACTTCCATGAACTTCTCCCTGACTAATTAAGGTAATTGCTCCGATGTATACTACCGGAATTACAGCTAACTCCCAATGGGGAAGAAACCCAAATAAGCTCATTCCCAACAGCAGGTTTAGCCCTCTGCAAATCCCCATGTTTAGAGGTCCGAGAACAACAAACTGTTTTGAGAACGAATCGTAAAGCAGAATGGCAACAATTAATGCCATTGCAAGCCATCCACATAATGGATGTACCAAAAAGGCAGCTATTAACCCCAGTAAAAAAAGTACAGCACCAAAAAGTGCTGCCTTATTTTCTGGTACTATTCCTGAAGGAATAGGACGCTCCGGTCTTTCTATGGCATCTAGTTTTCTATCGAAATAATCGTTAAAAACCACCCCTCCGGCATAGAGGCAAACTGAAGAAAGTACCAAGCCAAAAACCTTAAGGCCAATTTCCAAAGGTACAGGGGTTAAGGCACCATTACTAGTAGTAAAAATTCCTGCAATTGTTACTCCAGCCAAGATATCCGCTGCTGCGGTCGGTAAATTGGCAGGTCTTGTAAGATGTAAATATCCTTTTAAAACGGCATTCATTAAACAATCTCTTCCTCATCAATTCGGGGTTGTTGACCCCTTAACACGCTGTTATCATTAAAAAGTTCGCTTTGATTGATTCCTTTGGCATTGGTCCAATCCGATTCTTTCATCTTCCCGGTTTGCCCAAAAGCGTCCAGCGCATTTTGATAACAGGTTTTTACCACATCTTCTTTTGCAATCCCTTTTTTAAGCATTAAAGAGGCTGTTTTAGGAACTGCCAAAGGATCGCTTACTCCCCAATCTGCCGAACTGTTTACGATGATTGTATGACTTCCGTACTTTCTAACCACTTCTACCATGCGCTCATTTCCCATTTTTGTTTTAGGATAAATGGTGAAAGCTGACCAAAAGCCTCTGTCGAGTACCTCTTGTACCGTTTCCTCATTATTGTGGTCTATAATTACTTTTGAAGGATCTAAACCATGCTCCAGACAGACTTCCATGCTCTTGATGGTACCGGATTTTTTGTCTCTGTGAGGAGTGTGAATCTGGACCACCATATCGAGTTCTTTGGCCAATTCCAATTGAATTCTGAAGTATTTATCTTCTGCGGGAGTTTGGTCATCATACCCTATTTCCCCGATGGCAACTACATTATTTTTATGCAGATACAGAGGCAACAATTCTATCACCTGCTCGGCTAAAGCTTCATTATTGGCTTCTTTCGAGTTTAAACCTATAGTACAATAGTGCTTAATACCAAACTGACTGGCTCTAAAGGCTTCCCATCCTACCAAACTACTAAAATAGTCCTGAAAAGAACCTACTTGAGTTCTCGCTTGTCCCAACCAAAAAGAGGGTTCAATAAGCGCTACTATACCCGCTGCCGCCATAGCCTCATAATCGTCCGTAGTTCTGGAGGTCATATGAACATGCGGATCTATAAACATCATTTTTTCTTCCATAGTATTAATTTAACGTATCCCAACGTAGTTTATTCTCATTAATCTGTTGCTGTAAATCGGGAAAATTCAATAGCAATGTTTTGGCTATCGGATTTTCAGAATAATAGCAACAAAGCGCTGCTACTTTATTTTCAGCAGAATTATCGCTTTTCAACAAACGTTCCATATCTGACAAAAGTGTTTCGTCAAGGAATTTAGCAACGGGTCGCCAGAAGTATGGCTCGATGGTTCTTGAAGCTGCCCAACGTTCATGCGCATAATCTGAAATGATTCGCGCTAAATCCGGATTCGCCATTTCATCTATCCCAATAATATCTTGCAACTTTCGCTGTATAAAAACTGCTTTTAGGTACATCTGGTTCCATTCCTGCTCGTTGAAATACAATTGGGGATACGGGTTGTTCATGGCAATAGCATCAAAAACAGGGCCTATATTAGTGCGCAAAGCTTCTACAGCACTAGGCTTAAAGAAGGGAGCGTTTGGTAAAAGCACCAGATATTTTAGGAACGTTATTAACTCTTCCTTATCTGCAATTTGAATGATATTTAACACGGGGATAGAGAAAAAATCAGGCTTGGCATCCAAAACTTGTACCAAAAGATATAATCTTCCAATCTCTAATTGTGTTGCAGAATGCTTTTTTAAATAATCACTTAGTTCTCCTTTAAGAGGATAAACCAATGGCTTATCTGATGCCAATTTCGAAGCTAGCAAGCTATAAACCAAATACAAATCTTTGGTTGAGCTACCTCCTATAATTTTATTCAGTTTTTCATCAATCCACCCCAAAACTGAAGTGTCGATATTAGATTCTACAATTTGTTTAAGGTGGGAGTGGTTATACACCAAACCCACCTTATCCTTTATTTCTGACATGCTGAAAATTTTAAACTCTCTCTCCGTGCAATAGTACTAATTCTATTTATTTGAAAACATGACATTGCTCAGGGCAACAAAATTACCGTCTCCCTCGGTACCCGACTTGGGTTTGTAAACAAAGTATATGGTATCTACCTTGGTATCTACAGGAGTATCTAAAACAACATTGACGATTCCACTTTGCTGTCCGGCTTTTGGAACAGGCATGCTTCCTTTGCCTATCAATTTTCCATCTATGGTATTCAAGCGCATTTCGAAATCCAATCCTATTTTAGGAGCACTTTGCCAAACGGCAATCAGATTGGCGGACTTAACATTTTTAAGGTCGATATCGTTTAATACAAACCAGCCCTCTTCCTTTGGTACAATCAACAGGTTCATTCCATTAAAGGTGATGGGTTGAAAACCTTGTGATTTTGTTCCTTCCGAAAAGGACACTGTGCTACTTTGCAACGCTACAGATTTAACTCCTGTCAAGGGCTTTGCATTCCCTTCACCATTATCCGTGTAACTTGCGGTAAGAACCATAACATTAGTACCTTGGGTAGGTTCAGGAAGAATGGTTCCTGACGCCGGTAGAGATTTCTTTTTTGATCCGGTATCTACCAAAGATTGAATATACAGCGCCATTTGTCTGGACTCATCCTTGGTAATCGTTGGATGGGCAGGCATTGTAACCTCTCCCCATACGCCATTACCTCCTGTAACAATCTTACCTTGTAAATAGCTCAATGCATCCTTGGTTCCTTTGTATTTTTGGGCAACCTCTAAGTAAGATGGTCCAATAGATTTTTCATTTTCTTTGTGGCAGGTTTTACAATCCATCGCAAGTGTTAATGCTTTTCCGGTTACTGAAGCAGACACTTCCTGATGCCCTAATGACATAGACACTTTATCCATCCCCTCTAAATAGTCTACAGAGACAAAAATATTCTGCTCATCTACGGGAGTTCCATCGGCATCTGATACTGAAACCTGATAGTTAACAGGCACGCCCGGCATAAAGAAAGATGAGTTTCCTCCGGCAAGCTCTATAGCAACCTCAGGTCTGGAATTACCGGCAACTACTGAAACTATTTCGCTTTTTGCTGAGGCATTTTTATCATCCTTAACTTCAACTGAAATAAGGTATTCCCCTGCGTCGTTATAGGTATAAGAAATTTCAGGTTCTTGAGTTTCTTTAGTCTCTCCGTTTCCTAAATTCCATACATAACTAATTTTATCCTTTTCGCGATCTCTTGCTTCCACTTTTGCGGTAATAGATAAAGGCAATTTTCCGGAAGTTTTGTCTACTATTATACCATCAATAAGTGGAGGTCGGTTACCCCCGTTGTATTGAATAAAACTTAATCCTGAGTTGTCATTTTTAGAGAACCATCCACTTCCGTATTCTAAAAGATAAATGCGACCATCCGGGGCCACTTCCATATCTATAAGGTTATTTAGTTTTATCTCTTCAGCGAATGGCTCCATTTTGTTGAATTCCCCGTTCGGAAACAAACTTACCGCTTTCATCCATCCACGCATCCACTCATAAATAATTACTTTTCCATCATAATAAGCAGGTAATGCATTTTCTCCCTTATATATATCGGTGTAATAAACGGGACCTGCCATAGCATTTCTTCCTCCGGTTCCTACCTGAGGAAATGCAGACGAAACATCATAAGGATAATAAATATAAGCGGGCATCGCCTTTGGCAATTCACGAAGTCCTGTATTATTTCTGGAATCGTTGATCGGCTTTTCAGGATCAAAAGCTTCCCCACTTTCACCTGTTTCATAGTTATAACTGCGATACGCATGATTATCCCCTATAAAGAGTGGCCATCCAAAGTTACCGGCCTCTCTTGCCTGCCCCATTTCATCATACCCTTTTGGTCCCCGCGTTGTTAAACTATCCGCTCTTGCATCAGGTCCTACATCGCCCCAATACAAGTACCCATTCTTTGGATCAACAGAGATTCTATAGGGATTACGATGACCCATAGTATATATTTCAGGTCTCGTTTTAGCCGTCCCTTCCGGAAAGAGATTTCCTTTTGGGATGGTATAAGTTCCATCTTCATTCACTTTAATACGTAATATTTTCCCTCGTAAATCATTCGTGTTTGCAGAAGATCTTCTGGCATCAAACTGCTCCCGACCGGGAGTATCATTTAAAGGGGCAAACCCATTATTGACAAACTTGGCACCTTTTTCATTAAAAGGAGTTGAGTTATCACCGGTGGATAAATACAATAAATTATCCGGTCCAAAAGCAATGGAGCCTCCGGTATGGCAGCATATTTCACGCTGACTATCAACTTCTAGAATAATCTGCTCTGTGGCATTCTGAAGCGCATCATTTACAAATTTGAAACGCGACAACCTATTTACTGATTTTTCACCAGTAGGAGCATAATATAAATATATCCAATTGTTTTTTTCAAAATCTGGATCTTTTTGAAGACCCATAAGTCCCTCTTCAGCGTTCACACCCGGAGTATTCAGGGTTTTATGATAAACATCTAAAAATCCTACTTGCTTCAATTCTTTTGTGGCGTCCTTATACAACATTACTTCTCCTCTTCGTTGTGCAATAAGTACATCAAAATTTGGAAGAATTGCCATTTCAGTGGGTTCAAAGAATTCTCCCACCGAAAGCTGTACTTTTGAAAAGCGATCTGCATCAGGTGGAATTTGTGATTTGGCCTTGGCATAATCCAACTTTTCATTTTTGCCAATGGCGTATTGAATACCGCCTAATAAGTGCTTTAAAAATAGCTCCTCGGAAAAGCTTTCGTCAGTATGGCCTAATCCAGTGTAAAAAGCCCGACCTCCGTCATATTCATGATACCAGCTAATTGGATGATGATCTCCGTTAGTACCCCCTTCATACGACTTTTCGTCTAGCGTCATTACTACCTTAACATCAGGATTCAACTTTTTATAATTGTATAATTCATCCGTTCTACGCCAAACGGAATCCTGGAAAAAACTAGTAGCGCCAAAGTTCTTATCTTTTATGATAAAGTCCGCTTCCGGTGTTCCTTGAGGGTGACTTGAAAAATAAGCGCCAACTAATTTGCCATACCAATTCCAATCGTACTCGGTATCTGTAGCAGCGTGAACACCAACAAAACCACCCCCTGCTTGTATATAACGCTCAAAGGCAGCTTCTTGTTTGGCATTAAGAACATCGCCGGTGGTACTTAGAAAAATAATGGTCGAATATTGCATAAGAGTCTCATCATCAAACAGCTCCGCATTTTTTGTTGTATCTACAACAAAATTGTTCTCTACCCCTAATTTCTGAATAGCTTCTATCCCTTTGGGAATGGAAGCATGTTTAAAACCCATGGTTTTAGAAAATACCAAGACGCGTGGCTCGCCGTCTCTTTTTTTACTATCGCATCCAACAAGCGATACCATGCAAACCCCGAGAAGGGTTATAAAAAATTTTTTCATGTATTAGTTTTGTTTGGTTTATTAATTCAAGGCTCTAAAATAAGTATATCTCTGTTATTATATGTTAAAATTGGTTTTTCCTTAACTAAAATGAATGAAATTAAGATTACTGCTCTGAAGAAACTGTAAGGGTCATTTATTTTTTACACCCATTGATGAGTAATTGGTATTACCTGTAATTAAGCTTCACCTCCTTGTGTTATCCCAAACACATAGTAATACAGTAAATATATGGGCATCATGAATATTCGGTTATGGTGTCGGTTCTAATAGCCTCAATTTTATTATTTAGCAGTCCATCCCCCATCTACCGTCAACATAGAACCCACCATATACGTACCGGCATCACTTGCTAAAAACAGTGCAGCTCCCTGAATTTCTTTTAACTCGCCCCATCTTGCCAAGGCCGTCGCTCCGACAATAAACTGTTTGGCTTCTGCACTATCTGCAATGGGAACATTCATTTCTGTTAAGAAAGGACCGGGACATATAGCATTAACATTAATATTAAAAGGGGCTAACTCCAAACCCAAAGCTCTGGTCATCTGCACCACAGCACCTTTACTTGTAGCATACGGTGTTCTGTTGGCCAAGCCAACTAACCCCAGCGTACTAGCCATATTGATTATTTTACCCGATTTGTTATTTTTCATGTGTGGAGTTACAGCTTTTGAAGTGTTCCATGTACCTTCCACATTAATCTTCATAACTGCATTAAAATCGTCTGGCGATAGCTCGTCAATTGGGCCTCTAATATTTATTCCTGCACTATTGATTAGCACGTCTATATGCCCAAACTCCTTGATTATGTCAACAACAACATTTTCTATTTCAGACAGGTTCGAAACATCTGCGGCGTAGGCTTTGGATTTTATTCCAAAATCTGCTTGCAGTTTTTCTGATGCATTTTGTCCCTCTGCCAAATTTCTACTTAGTATCAGAATATTAGCTCCTGCCGATGCAAGCCCAGCTGCCATGGCATAGCCAAGCCCTTTTGAGCCTCCGGTTATAAGGGCATTTTTTCCTTTCATTTCAAACAGTTTTATGCCCGGTAACTTTGAATCAATCATATTTTTGTCCTTATTTTATTATTTAAAACCATAATTTTCTTTGGCGTAAAGCAATGATGTTCTATTATTTTCAACCTCCAGCATTAGCTGTTCATCCAGTGTCATATGGGATACTATCGGTAAAGAAACCTTAGATTTTTGCTGCTTTATTTTGTGTAAAAACTGTGCAAGCTCGCTTCCAGTAATGTCATTAAATGTTGCCCAATAATTTTTAGAGAGGCAGGGAATTTTTAAAGGGTCCCTGGTAATCATCTCCAGATTAAACTTAA
>JBGTEN010000357.1:0-16936 GCA_041747755.1 Arenibacter sp.
GAAAGTACATCCGTAAAACAAGAATGGATTTTTAACGACGCCTACTTAGGAAGATACCATAGTTATGAGAATAAAGCGCTTGAGGTTAAGACGGATTTTAAATGGATTCGTGACAAAGAAGTATACATCATCTCTTATCCCGGAACCGATATTCCGGATCACAATGTTCTTATTCAAGAGACCGAAACAGGTTTATTATTAAAGGATACTAACGGAACTATTTTTGCAGTTAGGGAGTAATTTACCTAAATCCAAAATTAATACCCAAAGAAAGGTTGTTAAAAGCTGCAAGCGTATAATCTGCGTGCAATCTAAAAAATCCCAGTTTTAGTTTTGCCCCTAAATTAGCAGTGATACCTGAAGTACTTTTTTGAACAGAAAAAGGGTCAACATAGGTTGTTTGAAAAGGTCCGGACTCTACAATATAGGTTCCAAGAATATCTGTATCAGATTTACCGCTTACATATCCTAAACCTCCATAAAAATTAATTATAGGTAATCTAGTCGAAGCCACAGCTTGAAACGTCCATGTACCAAGTTTTGCGTCTATCTTTTGATTTTCTCCGGCAATAATATCTGTATTTGTGAAATCGTAGCTCCCGGTTATGTTAGTATAGCCTATAACACCGGAAATAGCGATTGGAAGTATTTTATCTGCAGGAAGATGAGAGGTAAAATCATGCTGAATTCCAAATCCGTATAGTCCGATAGCTACTTCATCAGTTTTTATCTTTGGGAGAAATCTGGCCTTTACCTCTGTTCCTTTAAATATTCCTACACTTGCCTGTAAGAATCCGGAGGGTATAAAGTTAATGTTCTCTGAGGCCAATCCAGTTGGTAATGTAAATTCTTCACGAGAAGTAATTCCGGGAGCAATTTCTGCTTCCACAAATACACGGACTCCTTCAATATCTCCAAGAGCTGATGATACCAATCTGGAACTACTACCGTCCACAAATTGCAGATTCTCGTAATCAGCTGTATTTAAGATGAAGGCCTTTTTATCAGGCTTGTTACGAAAAGAAGCTATATTTCCAATAATTGAAATTTCAAAACCTCCAAACGGTTTGGATTGTGCGGAGTTATACCAACCATTAGATATACTATATAAGGCCCCTTCTGAGAGCGGCGCCATATAATTATTTGTAAATCGTTCAGCGTCATCCAAGCCCGCTGCCAATAACTGATTAATATTAGATTGCGCAGAAGTTGAAAGACTTAGCACCATGGTCATAAGGAAAAACATGTATTTCATAACGTAGTATTTTTCCTAAAACTAAAAAACTCGCACTTGTGATGCGAGTTTTTGTTGTGTAAGTGCTAATACTTATGCATCAATGTTCGCATAGACGGCATTTTTCTCAATAAACTCTCTCCTTGGTGGTACCTCATCACCCATCAACATAGAGAAAACCCTGTCTGTTTCTGTTGCGTTATCAATGGTAATCTGCCTTAGGGTTCTAAATTCAGGATTCATTGTGGTATCCCACAATTGTTCCGCATTCATTTCGCCCAAACCTTTGTAGCGTTGAATGCTAACACCTCCGCTAAAACTTTCAGCAATTTCATCGCGCTCCTTGTCATTCCATGCGTACCTCTTTTTTGTTCCCTTTTTAACAAGATACAAAGGCGGTGTTGCAATGTAAACGTGACCTGCTTCAATTAACTCCCTCATAAATCGGAAAAAGAAGGTTAAAATAAGGGTTTCTATATGGCTCCCATCCACATCAGCATCACACATAATTACAACCTTATGATACCGTAGTTTATCAAGATTCAAAGCTTTGCTATCCTCTTCAGTGCCAATGGTAACACCTAAAGCAGTATAAATATTCTTTATTTCTTCATTCTCAAAAACCTTATGGACCATTGCTTTTTCAACATTTAAAATCTTACCACGTAGTGGTAAAATTGCTTGAAAATTTCTATCTCTACCTTGCTTAGCTGTACCCCCTGCGGAATCTCCCTCTACTAGGAATACTTCACAAACTCTAGGATCCTGTTCAGAGCAATCGGACAATTTACCGGGAAGGCCACCAATACTCATTACTGTTTTGCGCTGAACCATTTCCCTTGCCTTGTTAGCAGCATGACGGGCTTGAGCAGCGAGTATAACTTTTTGCACAATTATTTTAGCATCATCCGGGTTCTCCTCCAAATAGTTCGTAAGCATCTCCGAAACTGCTTGAGAGACAGCAGCTGATACTTCTCTGTTTCCTAACTTAGTTTTGGTTTGGCCTTCAAATTGAGGTTCTGCAACTTTAACCGAAACGATAGCGGTTAAACCTTCTCTGAAATCGTCACCGGCAACCTCAAATTTCAGTTTGTCCAACATGCCCGATGCATCTGCGTACTTCTTCAGCGTAGTGGTTAAACCCCTTCGAAATCCAGACAAATGTGTTCCACCTTCATGCGTGTTAATGTTATTTACATACGAATGCAAATTTTCGTTATAGGAGGTGTTATAAGTCATAGCTACTTCTACAGGGATATCGTTTTTCTCCCCTTCCATCGCAATAACATTTTTTATAAGCTGTTCTCTGTTACCATCCAAAAACCGAATAAATTCCTTTAATCCTTCCTTGGAATGAAATGTTTCTGATAAAAAATTCCCATCCTTATCTTTTTCGCGCCTGTCAGTGAGAATAATAGTAATTCCTTTATTCAAAAATGAAAGCTCTCGCATTCTATTTGCCAAAGTTTCATAGCTAAACTCAATGGTCTGTGAAAAGATGGTCTCATCCGGTCTAAAAGTAACTACAGTACCCCTATCGGTAGACTCTCCTATACTCTTTACAGGATACAGTGCCTTGCCCCGTTCATATTCCTGTTCCCAAATCTTGCCATCTCTGTAAACAGTAGCCCGTAGGTGTTTGGAAAGTGCATTAACTACAGAAACCCCAACACCATGAAGTCCACCAGACACTTTGTACGAATCTTTATCAAATTTACCTCCGGCACCTATCTTGGTCATAACTACCTCCAAAGCAGAAACACCTTCTTTTTTGTGCAAATCCACGGGGATTCCCCTTCCATTATCCTTTGTTGTAACGGAGTGGTCTTCGTTTATAGTTACATGTATTAAATCACAATGGCCACCCATGGCCTCGTCAATAGAATTATCTACAACTTCATATACCAAATGGTGAAGTCCTCTTACCCCAATATCTCCTATATACATTGATGGTCGCATACGAACATGCTCCATTCCTTCAAGCGCCTGAATACTATCGGCCGAATAATTACTTTTATTTTTAGCTTCTTCGCTCATATAACTAATGCGTTGTTTTCAAAGTGTTAAACTTATTGATTAAAGGGTGTTTTAAACTTTAGAATCCCAAAAAGAAAGCATTCTAAAACTGTTCGAAAACTTATTTTTGGGAATATCGTTTTAATGCAAATTGAACATCTTGCAAATATAAGCAATACCCATTAAATAAGGGCTTAATGCAGTTTTAATACCGTGAAGTTATCAACAAAAAATGTGGAAAATTCAGAATAAAAGATTAGGTTTTAAAGAATCTGAAATGTCTCTTTTTTAAAATCTTTATTCTCCCCATTTTACAATCATTTTTTACCTTTCTTTGATTTATGGTGGTCTTAAAAAAAGAGGTCTCACATAAATGAGACCTCTTCCTGACTAATTATAATTAAAAACTGAATAAAACAGATTACTCATTAATATTCACAGCGTATTCTATTTAACATAGGCATCTTCATGAACACTAGCCACTGCTCTACCCGATGGGTCATTCATGTTTTTAAACGCTTCATCCCATTCTAGGGCAATCTTTGTGCTACACGCTACCGAAGCCTCCTGCGGAACACATAATGCCGCCGCATCTGAGGGAAAATGAGATTCGAAAACAGAGCGATAGTAAAACTCCTCTTTGGTAGTAGGCGTTTGCAAAGGAAACCGAAATTTAGCATTTGCCAGTTGCTCGTCTGAAACTTCTGTTTTCACCACTTCTTTTAACGTATCTATCCAGCTGTAGCCTACCCCATCTGAAAACTGTTCTTTCTGTCTCCAAGCAACACTTGCGGGTAACATATCCTCAAATGCTTTTCGGACTACCCATTTTTCCATCCGTTCTCCATTAATCATTTTGTCTTGCGGATTAATCCTCATAGCAACATCCATAAACTCCTTATCCAAAAAAGGAACACGACCTTCAATTCCCCATGCGGCGAGCGATTTATTGGCACGAAGACAATCATACATATGCAACTTGCTCAATTTACGAACGGTTTCTTCATGAAATTCTCTCGCATTTGGCGCTTTGTGGAAATAAAGATAACCCCCAAAAAGCTCATCGGCACCTTCTCCGGACAATACCATTTTTATACCCATCGATTTGATAACTCTTGCCATTAAATACATTGGGGTAGATGCTCTAATGGTAGTGATGTCGTAGGTTTCCAGATTATATACAACATCTTTAATAGCATCCAATCCCTCTTGAATGGTGAATTTTATTTCATGGTGAATGGTTCCAATATGCTTGGCAACTTTCTGTGCTGCCGCCAAATCCGGAGAACCTTCCAGACCTACTGAAAAGGAATGTAGTTGTGGCCACCAGGCATCCGTGGTATCATCAGACTCAATACGTTTTTGGGCATACTTTTTTGCAATGGCTGAAGTAACAGAAGAATCCAGTCCACCAGACAACAGCACACCATAAGGCACATCGGACATCAATTGTCTGTGTACAGCTGCTTCTAAAGCCGTTTTAATTTCAGCAATACTGGTTTCGTTGTCTTTAACTGCGTCATACTCCATCCAGTCTCGAGAATACCATCTTTTTAGCTCACCATCACGACTGTGCAAATAATGGCCCGGAGGAAAAAGCTCTATTTTTGTGCATGTTCCCTCCAAAGCCTTTAATTCTGAAGCTACATAAAAAGTACCATTTTTATCCCAACCCATGTACAATGGAATAATACCCATGTGATCGCGGGCTACAAAATACTCATTATGCTCTGCGTCATAAATAGCAAAACCAAAAATACCGTTCATTTCATCCAAAAAATGAGGTCCTTTCTTCTGATATAAAGCCAAGATTACCTCACAATCCGATTCTGTTTGAAAGTTATAATTGCCTTCAAACTGCTTGCGCAGATCCCTGTGATTGTAAATTTCCCCATTAGCCGCCAAAACCAACTTCCCATCCTCACTTAATAAGGGCTGTTTACCAGATACAGGATCTACAATTGCCAGCCGCTCGTGGGCAAGAATTGCTTTATCGTCCGAATAAATACCACTCCAATCCGGACCCCTATGCCTTACTTTCTTGGACATCTCCAAGAGCTGCGGCCTTAACACTTCCGTACTCTCCTTTACATCAAAGGCACAAACAATTCCACACATAATAATCTATAATTATAACGATTTTGATGCAAATATTAATTTAAACTTTTAATTAACAAACATATATGCTATTTTTAATTACATATATTCAATTAATTACTCAATCTAATTTCAATTATAACTTTTTTTGAAAAATTAGCAGTTATGTGCCTCCAAACTGTAATGATGTAAAATTTTAACGACCCTTTAAGTATTAAACACTATTTTACTAACTAGTTTTGAAAGAATATAAAAACAAACACACTTATGAAAAATTTACTTGCACTATCAACACTTATTTTTGCTTTGGTTTTCTCATTAGAATCCAATGCTCAGCAATTTAGTGGACTTGATAAAAGTCCGGCAGATATTGCCTCTTTTCCATCAGATTATAAAGTATCTGATAAAACTGTACGCGTGGTCTATAGTCGCCCTCAGTTAAAAGGCCGCACCTTAAATGATTTAGCACCTTCAGGACAAGTATGGAGAACAGGAGCTAATGAGGCAACTGAGATTACTTTTTACAAGGATGTTACTGTTGGAGGCAAAGCTGTTAAGGCCGGATCTTATGCTCTATTTACTATTCCCGGTGAAAAAGAGTGGACCGTGATTTTAAACAAAAAATTGAATCAATGGGGCGCTTATTCTTATGATACAGCTGCTGATGTTGCCCGGGTTAGTGCCACAGTAAGTACCGATGACAAATCTTTGGAAGAATTTTCAATTGCCTTTAAAGAGGTACAAGGAGGAACTCATCTTGTAATGGGATGGGGAAAAACCAGAGTATCACTACCTATCACTATGTAAATGAAATAGTTACAAATTATCAAAAAGCCGAATCCTTTGGATTCGGCTTTTTGATTGATGCTAAAGGATGCCGCATCTGATTAATTCATCTTTTTGCCATCTAGGTATACAGCTTCTACAGAGATATGCGGAATTGCTTCGAGTTCAATTTCCATTAGATTGTCGCTATAAATTGTAAAATCCGCAAACTTACCCGCTTCTATACTGCCCTTTTCACTTTCTTCGAAATTGGAATAGGCCGCCCAAATGGTCATTCCTTTTAATGTTTCTTCTCTGGTCAATGCATCTTTCATTTGAAAGCCACCTTCCGGATAATTTTCTAAATCTTTTCTTGCTACAGCTGCATAAAAAGTTAAAAGAGGATTTACCTGTTCTACAGGAAAATCGGTTCCCAATACTACCAATCCGGCTTTATTTAAGAGTGATTTAAAGGCATATGCCCCTTGAACTCTTTCTGGTCCTAAACGATCTGCTGCCCAATACATATCACTGGTGGCATGTGTAGGCTGAACAGAGGGAATAATTCCACTTCCAAAATAATCAAAATCTGTAGCAGCAATTACCTGAGCGTGTTCTATTTTCCATCTCCGATCTGATTTTCCTTCAAGGGCCTTTTTATAGGCCTTTAATACGACTGTATTCGCTGAATCACCAATGGCATGGGTATTCATTTGATATTCTGACTTGGCAATTTTTTCTGCCAAAGCCTCAATTTGAGCTACAGGTGTAACCATTGCTCCAAAATGCCCTGCTTTATCGGAATAGGGGGCTTTTAATGCAGCACCTCTAGAGCCTAAGGCCCCGTCACCATATACTTTAACAGATCGTACATTAAGATTATTAGTCTTTAAAACTCCCTTATTCAGAAAATAATCTAAGTCAGCCGAAGTATTGCCAACCATAGCATAAACCCTTATAGATAATTGTCCCGCTTGCTGTAAACTATCAATCAGTTCAATAATGTTTCGGCCCAACCCTGCATCATTTACAGTTGTAAGACCGTACTTAAAGCAGAGTTGCTCTGCGTCTTTTAACGCTTCTATTTGGGTTGCTCTGTTTAAAGGTGGAATAATAGCATCAATAAGAGCCATGGGGTTATCTATCAATACTCCTGTAAGTTTGCCATTTTTCTTTACAATTTCCCCTCCTTCAACTTTTGTTTCAAGTGTAATCCCAGCCAAATCCAAAGCCCTTTGGTTTACAATATATGCATGCCCGTCTATTCGTTCTAAGACTACCGGAGTTTCAGGAAATAATTCATCTAACTGAATTTTATCCGGAAATTCTTTTATCGCCCAATCATTTTGGTCCCATCCTCTACCCCGAATAAAATCTTTGGGGTCGGCTTCCTGAAACTGTTTTATTATCTGAACAATTTCCTCAAAGCTCTTGGTTCCCACCAAATTAGCAACCTGTTGGTTGAGACCCAACCCATAAAAATGGCAATGTGCATCTATTAATCCCGGAGTTATGGTCAACCCATTGGCATCAATACGATTCTCAGATTCATATCTGCTTAAAATTTCTTCAGAACTACCTACGTCTATAAACTTGCCATTTTTAACTGCGAAGGCTGAAGCCTTCGAAAAAGCAGCATCTACGGTATAAATAGTAGCATTGAATACAAGCAAATCTGCTTTCTCCTTATGTTCTTGGCAGCCCCAAAAGGCAAAAAGAAGCAATCCAAATACTCTTTTCATTGAATACTATTAGAGCTTAAAAAATGAAACATTCCTAATATTTAAACACCTATTGAGGGCTCTCTCCTTTAACCCCTTTAATCTGCATAGTACCCTCCGGGGTTACGGCGGTTCCGGAAATGGTTTCCGATTCTGCCTTTAATGTAACGCTGACCAAAGAGCCTTCCACATACACTTTAAAATTAATTTCATTGCCTTGAACAACAACACTTTCTGCATTAATACTGCCGGCTCCCACAATAATTTTAACGGTAAAACCTTCTTGCTCTTTGTTTATGAGTAAATCACCTTTACTGTACTCATAAGGTGCGTTTGCAACCGTATAATTCCAATACCCTAGTAGCTCCTCTTCTCCGAACCAAATACTTTCCTTGCTAGTATTTGCATAATTATGTTGTGGTTTTATTGCCGAACTTATTGATAAATTATAAACAAAAAAAGAAATTACAAACAAGGGCAGTATTAATTTTCTAAGATTTTTCATTTTACAAGATTTATGGTTATATGCTAAATATACAAAACAATTTTATGGTCAAATTATTAACATAAAGTAATCACAAACTTTTTTCAACCGCAATCCATTCATTGATTTTTTCTTCCAATAATACTAACGGTAAACTACCGGAGTTTAAAACCTGATTATGGAATTCCCTAACATCAAAATCGTCTCCCAAAACTTCTTCAGCCCTAGTTCGAAGCTCGCGAATTTTCAACTGCCCAATTTTATAAGACAAAGCCTGTCCGGGTGTAGCCATGTACCGTTCAATTTCTGCTATAATCCCGGCTTCGGATTCAGCCTCATTGTCTAAGGAGTACTGAATTGCCTCTTCACGAGTCCATCCCTTGGAATGTAAACCGGTATCCACAACTAAGCGTATGGCACGATGCATTTCCATACTAAGCATACCAAAATACTGATATGGATCTTCATATAATCCAAGTTCCTTCCCTAGAGATTCGGCATACAACGCCCAACCTTCAACAAAAACACCCATACTTTCGGGATGTAAAAATTCGGGAAGCTGGTTATTTTCTTGTTGTAAAGAAAGTTGAAAATGATGTCCGGGAATAGCTTCATGTAAAAATAATGCCTCATCCGTAAATTTGTTATACGCTCTTACATCTGGGATAGGGACATAAAAAATACCCGGCCTGGAGGCGTCTTTAGCTCCGGGAACATACTCAGCACTGGCAGAAGCTTCACGAAATACCTCCGTACGGCGTACTTCAAAACCGGTTTTAGGTTTGGCGTCAAATAATTGACCCACTTTGGTATCCACGCGCGATTTTATTTTGTTGAAATTCAAAATAACATCTTCTGCTTTTTTAAATGGCATCTGACTGGGAAGTTTTCGAACATGATTGAAAAAGACCTTTATATCACCTTTAAAACCAATTTGGTTTTTAACAATCTCCATCTCATCCAAGATGCGATCCACTTCCTGTTTACCAAGTTCATGTATTTCATCTGCGGTCATATTAGTTGTAGTGTGTAAGCGAATAAGGTATTGATATGTTTCCTTTCCATTAGGCAAGTAGCCTATTCCTGAAGACTCTCTTGATGCCGGCAGGTAAGTGTCTTCCAAAAAATTATTGAGTCTAGTGTAGGCAGGAATTAATTTTTCCGATATAAATTGACTGTAAGCATTTCTTAAACGTTCCCTATCGGCGGTTGAAAATTTATCATCCGGCAAAACAAGTATGGGTTTATTAAACAAATGCATTTTTATGTCTGCAGTAATAAACTCCTGTAATTGTGGAATCATTTTTTGGGTAAGGGCTTTGGGCAAAACTACCCCTTTTGCCATCCCTTCTTCCATTTTTTCAATGGCTGTATCAAGAAATAGCAGATAATCATTTAACCTATTCAACCAGTTATCATAATCTTGCACAGTTACAAAAGGCTGCACACTAGTACCTCCTGCCAACTGAGCAACGTACAAATGCAAAGACTGTATCTGTATTAAGGGCATTAGCTCAAAACTTGGCAGATCATACATTGGGGAAGCAATAGTGACCAATGCATTAGTAAGTCCTTCTTTTTTAATTGTGCAGTCCCATTGCATTACCCTGAGGCTCATCCACTGTTCAGGAGTTACTTCGGTAGAATCAAACTGTGCTAAACGCTCTAAAAAATAAGTATATTTTTCAAGTAGGAGATTTTGGTAGCTATCGGAAATATAGTTAGCTATAGTATCATTATAATTGTTATACCCTGCCTTAGTGGCCTCAATAGGATTTATATGCTTTTTAAATTCATAAAAATCAGCAAAAACTAAATCCAAATCGGCCTTTGGAGAAGCCTTTTTCTGAACCCGATTTTCTTTACACGATAAACAAACCAATAAAGAAAATAATAAAAGGGGTACAAATTTCATGGCTATTGGTGTTGGTCTGATATAAAAATACAAAATGAAAATCTTTTGCAATAGAAATGATGAACTACTTTTAAGGTTGTTTTTTCTGTGGGCCAAATTCTGTTTCGAATCGCATTGATTTACCGCATAGCCACAAACAGAAAATCCTATTTCAACACCTCTTTAATTTGTATATAAAGAGCTGTGTTTACCACTTTAGTTATTTAATTCGCAAATTACAAACTCTACTCTTCGGTTATTTTGCCTTCCTCCATCAGTAAAGTTTTCTACTTTAGGCTGCCTACTACCATGACTCTGCCAATGTATCCTATCTTTGGAAAGTCCTAATGAGAGTAAATAATTTACGACAGTCTTAGCCCTTTCTTCAGATAGTTTTTCATTATAGTCCTTATATCCCAGTGCATCAGCATGACCGTGAATAGCTATTGCAAGATTTGGATTTTCTTTTAGATATTCATAAATAGCCAAGATTTCAATCTTGGTTGCATTTGTTAATTCATATTTATCAAAAGGAAATAGTATACTCTTGAACACCTGTTTTTTTTCAAGAGAGTGCCCATCTTTCATTGAAGTTAGTGTCACCAAATCGAGGTAATAGTAAGCACCCTTTTTTGAGCCTTTCTTTCCAAATTCACTTTTAATTGTTTGCACATTATTTTTAAAATTACCCAACGTGAGAAATCTTTCTGTGCCATTAGCAACAAATTCAGTTTCCAGACTAATCCAATTTTCAGAGTCGTTTAAATAATCTTTATTGTGAATCTCCAGAAGATAACTTGCGTTATCCTTTAATTTGGCTAGTTGCATTTTTGAAAGTTCTTTTTTGAAGTCTATTCTAAAAGGTCTTTCGGAAAAAAGAATTCCAAACCCTTTAACACTAGTATCCGAATTTTCTGCTAGGCTAATGTAAAATGAGATTTTATAGGTGTCTCCATTTTTCAACGGCTGACTAAGGCTTGCCTGAATATATTCCCTATAATCATCCGGTGCGTATAGATAAAGTCCTGCGTATGCGTTCCCATGTTTTGCTTTCTGAGAACCGTTAAAATTACTTGGTACACCCATTGACTGGCTGCAACTGTTGAAATAATCAGAGCTCCCAAGTGTTGGGGTAGTCCATTCTTCTACATCTTGCACAAAATTACCCAAACGCGAGGGACAATTTGAATGATTCTCAAAACTTGGGTTTAGCACTAAATTTTGACTCCCAGCCTGAGCAAATTGAAACAAACAAAGCAAATAAGTTATATTGTTAATTCCCGATTTCAATAGATGGTAGATGAACTGGTTTGTTCCTCTAAGTTAAGAAATTTAAGAATTGGGTACTCTTCAAACTAAAAAAGACCAGTAAAGCATTGAAGGCTGCACTGGTCTTTTAACTCATCAATAAAAACTATAAAAAATAGGTTACTTAAGTACTCTGACTATAGATCGAACTTATAAGTTACGCCGCCTAACACTTGAAAACCTTGTACGGGATAGTTGGCCCAACGTAAATAGTTATTATTTGCAATATTGTTGGCTTTTACAAAAACAGATAATTGTTCGTTAAATCGGTATCCTATGTGGGCATTGGCATCAAAAAAGCTATCCAAGCTAACAATAGTTGCCGGAAAATCTGAGGGCAATACATTTTGAACTGCTACTGTAGCAATATCTTCCCTTTCCCCAACAAAAAACAAATTTGCGCCCATAAACCATTGTTTTCCAATTTGATAATCTATAAACACTGAACCTGTAAGATTAGGTAAATTCCATGCAGGATTGTCTGTTTCTGTATCGTAGTCGTATACTTCAGCATTAATCCCCAAAGAAAAATTACGGTTAATATCAATATTCAATTCCCCAAAGATCCCTATGGTTTTAACGTCATCATAAAATACTTCAAATGAATTCCCGTAATAATAACCTTTCTCATCTGTTCTAAACGTATTTTCGGGGTTTAACTTAAACAAAGGCTTTCTGTTTTCAGCTGTATAAGAACCTTTTATATTATAACTTAAATTGGGCAATAACTTCCCTTTAAGTCCTATATAGGCATCATATTGCTGATCTGTAGGCTGTATTAATAGTGTTGGAGAAACAAATGGGTTCGCTGCCACAAAATCATAGAACGAGTTCTGAATTAAATCGCCTTCGATACCACCATAGGCAATAACAGTTTCGTCCAGTAATCTGTAGGAAGCCCTGACTGCAGGATAAATATAAAAGTTGCTTGCACTATTTTCAGCATCAAGACCATAAACCAAATTAACACCCAGATCCAATGTTAAATCCTCATTCAACATAGTAAGACTCGGATTAATTCCTACTTGGAAAAGTCCATAATTTATTTCCGGCTCATTTGTTGTGTTGTTTACATCAGCATTTTTAAACGTTCCTCCTACATAGTCTATCTTTGCTCTTAATGACAGAGCCTCCTGATTCACTGGAAACTCAAAAGCAGTTTTTACAACAGCTCTGTTTTCTCCTGATTTGGTTGCATCCCAAAAACGTCTGGCTAAAACTTCCGATCCCGTAAAAAAAGAATCCTCCAAATTGATGTGACCTTTTACCTCAGCATTAAAATAGTTCTGACGTGCGTCTATGGAATTGATAATATCTTCACTGAAAACTCCATCCGGAATACCATACCAGTTGTACAATTGGTGTTGTAGACCCAATGTGGCTCCCCAATCTAAATCACGAGCTTTTTTAGAATACGAAGTGTTTAATTTTGTATTGTAAAAAACATTGTCCAAAACAGTCCCTTCTATGTTGCCTCTTGAAGAGTTATGGTTAAGTCCAATATCCAAACGCTCGTCTCTGTTAAGCGATCTACTGGTATAAAAATCTGCCAGAGCGTTATTGTAGTTACCCAAACCAAACGAGGCGTAAGAGTTAAACAATTTTTCAGGCGCCTCTTTTTTAACAGCAGAAGCTTTACCCTTTGAAGGTGTAAAAGTGGAGGCCACAGGAACGGAAAATATACTATAGGTAATAGGCTTTTTTTGAAGCACAATGGAATCGTTTATATCAGGCATAGATTTTATCTTAAAGGCATCGGAAATTGTTGGGGTATATGCCCTTGTAACATTGACCGTCTCTGTCCCTATATCGTTTCTGTCTTGCCCCAGTGTAATCTGAGCAAAACCCAAAATTAGTACTATTGCTATCTTAATCTGCTGATGCATACGTGTTGTCTTTGAAGCCTTCATCTTAATTTTCATCGGGATTAATTGATGAATTACTCTGTGCCTGTTTTGCTTTAATGGTTGTCAACTCTTGTTTCGCTTCTGAAACCAAGTCCGGATATTGACTAAAATTGGTTATTACACTTTCCAAAATATAGGTCGCCTGATAGGCATCTCCCAAAGCATTAAAATTCTTTGCCATTACCACAAGTCCTTTGCCTCCCCATTCTTTGTATCCGGAATAATCTTTGGCTAATTTCTGAACTGCTGCATTAGAACTTTCATAGTTTCTGGCTTTATTTTTAAAATAGGCATCATAATACAAAGCTTCAGCAGCCAGTTCTCCAGAAGCTATTTTTAAAACTTGAGCATAAGCACTTTCTGCTCGTTGCTCATTATTTGTTTTAATAGCGGATCTGGCAATCATGATATGAGCATCGCTTCGTATTCTATCATCAATTTTCGGGGTTGCTAATACCTTTTCGGCATAACTGATTGTCTGTGAATAATTCTGTTGCTCATAATATCCCTTCATAAGATTGGACTGTGCAAAAATTACGTTCTGCTGAATTTCAGCTTTGTCTTCCAATTGCTCCAAATAGGGAATAGCGGTTGTATAATCTCTATTACCAATATAAATTTCGCATACCCGGGTCAAAGCTTGTTCCATATACTCATTGATTCCTTTATCGGCAACGGATTTGTATAATGGCAACGCTTTGTCCTTTTCTCCTTTCCCAAAATGTAGCTGGGCTAAGTTAAAATTAGCCTTCAGCGAATTTAATCCGTTCGGAAATTGTTTAATATAGTTTTGATACCCCTTAATAGCAGCTTCTGTATTTCCTTCCACAAATTGTTTATCGGCAGATTCAAAAGTGGCAGTATCCAGTTCGCCATCGGTTACTTCTACAAAAGCCAGATTACGTACCCAATCTGCATATTCATTTACCCTCCCCAAATCCACATAGATTAATTTCGCTGTTGAAACAGCTTGTTTGGCCTCCAGAGTGTTTGGATAATCCCGAACTACAGTTTTAAACTTGGATAAAGCCTGCTCATTTTGATTCCCGTTATAGTACACCAATCCTTGTCGTAACATGGCTTGTGGCACAAGTGAACTTCCTTTATAATTAGTAATCAGACGATCATATGTTTGCAAACCTTGTTCAATAGCATTAGCCCTAATTTGGGTATTGCCCAACTCCAGTAATGCATCATCTTTTAAATTAGAATTAGGGTATTTAGAAATAAAGGTGTTCAACTCTTCCATTTTGGTAGCATTCCGATCCACAAAACCGTAACTCAGCGCCTTCTGATAAGCAGCATAATCTTTTTCAGGACCCTCCGTAGCCAGGGCTTTGTTGTAAGCTTCCATTGCAGGCCAATATTTGCTGGTCACAAAGTAGCTGTCTCCCAAACGCAGGTAAGCGTCATTCAACTTTTCGTTATCGCGTATTCCTGAGGTAGTAAAACGATCAAAGCTGGCAATAGCATTGTTGTAATCTTTCAGTTTAAAATAGGTGTATGCCAAATTGTAGTTTAGCTCCTTAAATTCTTGGGTAGTACCGGCACTTGGATTTTGCTGAAATTGAATATAATCTGTCAGCGCTTCTTTATAGCGGTTCAGGGCAAATAATGATTCTGCCCTCCAATAACTGGCTCTGGCCTTAAACTTTAAATCTTCTGCATTGTCTAGCGACTTCTTAAAATTGACTGCGGCACCTTCATAATCGGTATCAATAAACAATTCTACCCCTCTGTAAAATGCCACTTTCTGGTAGGTGGCCTTACTGGCAAAGTTTCTGTTTTTCTCAAGTAATTCTAATGCTCCCGCAAAATTTTTGGAAGTTATATAGGAGTCCACCAATAATTCCTGAATTTCTTTTGTTTCGGTACTATTGGGATATTTCTCCAGGTAGTTTGTTAGGACTTTAGGAACGGGCTCATAAGCATTTCCTATTTCATAACTTAGGCGGGCATAATTAAGATACGCATCTTTCTGAATCTCCGGTGTAAAATCCATTTGAGATGCATTGCGGAACGCGTTTAAAGCTTCTTGTTTTTTATCTAGCTTTAAATAACATTCTGCTAAATGATAGTATGCATTCTGCGAGACATCATTAGTGCCTCCTATAATTTTATTAAACTGCTGTATGGCATTGGCGTAATCTCCCTGTTTGTAATAACCGTAGCCCAGTAAATAATAATCTGTATTGCTCCATTTTCCTTTTTTTCCTTTATATTCTGCCAGATAGGGAATAGCATTATCAAACTGCTTTAAGTTAAAATAACTTTCCCCAATAATTTTATTGAGTTCGGATACTTCTTGTCGGTCAGATTTTGGTAATTGCTTTTTAGCAAGGGCTATTGCCTCTTCAAAATTGCCCAATTTAAAATTCATATCTGCTTGATAGTAGGAAAGCTTTTCCTCCAGAAGTTCCTGATCAGTAATCTGATCGAATCGCTGATTGGCGGCGGCGTAGTCGTCTTGTTGATACGCAATATAGCCCAAATAATATTTTGCCTGAGAACCGTAAGTGGGAGAACTGCTAACCTTGTTTAAATACTTTTCGGCATCTTTAGGTTTATTGGCGGAATACAAAGCATACCCATTGTTGAAATTAAAACGCTCTTTTTCTGTTCGGGACATGGAACTTTCGTCCACTTTTGCGTACCATTTTAAGGCATAAGGGTATTTACCTGTATCAAAATAATAATCAGCCACATCTAAAAAGGCCGAATTTCTTTTTGTAGAAGTAGGATAACGTTCCACAAAATCTTCCATGAGCCGGTCTGCGCCTAGCTGGTTTAAACGAATAGCTGCATTAGCAGCATAATAGGCACTATTTGCTTCAGTTTCGGTATTTTTAGTGGTAGTCTTAACAGCCTCAAAAATAGTTTGCGCCGCTTGGTACTGTTTATTGTTATACAGTGCCAAGGCATCTTGATATGCTTTCAGATCGTGCGTATAAATTTTGGATTCTTGCGCAAGGCCAATCCAAAATATTCCCAAAAATAGGGGAATACAGGTATTCATTTTTTTAAACATAGTGTTCTATTACTATTTACTAGGTTGTATAACGTTAAATGTAAGGGCTAAGTATGTACTGCAAAGGAAAAAGATTTCTGGAATGGAGTGATTTGTATTCCTTTAGAACTTATTACTTTTATATCAACAATTAAAATTATGAGCGAAAGCATATTAAAATTAAAGGATGTTGCCATTTTTCAACAGGAAAATATGGTGTTGAATGAGGTTACTTTAGAAGTAAAAAAAGGCGAATTTGTCTATTTAATTGGACGCACCGGTAGCGGAAAAAGTAGTTTTATGAAATTATTATATGGTGATCTTCCCTTAAAACAGGGTGCAGGTAGCATTGTAGATTTCGACTTGAAAACACTACAAGAGAAAGATATTCCTTTTTTGCGAAGAAAACTGGGTATTGTTTTTCAGGATTTTAATCTGTTACCGGATAGAAATGTAAATAACAACCTTCTTTTTGTCTTAAAGGCAACGGGCTGGAAGGATCC
>JBGTEN010000358.1:0-15310 GCA_041747755.1 Arenibacter sp.
GATCCTAAATTTACCATTAAACGAATCAGTAGAGGAAATGAAATGGGGGTTCGTGAAAATGAAATAAGAGATAGTATTACCATTTACCGAAAAGAGCGAAAGCCATTGCAACCTATTACAGTATCTCCTGTTAATGTAACCGTTGGCATTACCGGCACCATTTTAAAAGCGGAAGCCTTTACCAGCAATTTTAAGGAAGCCTTCCATGCCGCATCGCACTGGCAGGTTTCGGAAACAGAGGGTTTTGAAAAACCAATTTTAGATCGTTGGAAACAACACGAAAATTGGTATTATTTGGAAAACAGACAAAAGGATGATGATCTTACAGATGAACCCACAGAACGCTTAAAACCCAATACTACCTATTTTTGGCGAGTCCGTTACAGAGACCAAAATCTAAATTGGAGTGATTGGTCTGCAACTGCAAAGTTCAATACCAAAGAATAACTATAATTAAAATACAATGAAAAATACGGCTTTATGTTTTGCATTATTTTATTTTCTTTTAACTGCCTGTGCTGAAAAAAAGAAAATGGAAACCTCAATTCCTGAATCTAAAAAACCCAAGGTTATTTTAATCACTTTAGATGGTCTTCGTTGGCAAGAATTGTTTACAGGAGCCGATTCCCTTTTAGTCTCTAACAAAGATTATGTAAGTGATACTACCGATTTAAAAGAAAAGTTTTGGAGAAATAATGCAGAAGAAAGAAGAAAGGCTTTGATGCCCTTCTTTTGGGGTGAAGTTCCCAAACTAGGTCAACTGCATGGCAACAGAAATCTGGGTAGCAAAGTAGATCTTACCAACACAATGTGGTTTTCTTATCCCGGATACAATGAAATTCTTACTGGAAAAGCTGATGATGAGCAGATTACCAGTAATGACAAAATAAATAATCCCAACAAAACCATTCTGGAACGGGTAAACCAACAATCCGGTTTTAAAGGAAAAGTAGCTGCTTTTGGCAGCTGGGATGTGTTTCCTTACATAGTGAATGAAGAGCGCTCAGGCGTTCCCGTAAATGCAGGTTTTGAAAATGCGGTAGGGGATAACCTATCCGAACGGGAAGAATTCTTAAATGAACTTCAATCTCAAATTCCAAGCCCTTGGAGTACGGTTCGTTTAGATGCCTTTACCCATCATTTTGCGGTGGAATATATGAAAAAATCTCACCCTGAACTGGTATACATTGCTTTTGGAGAAACCGATGATTTTGCACATGACGGGGATTATGCAGCCTACCTGAATGCAGCTCATAACACAGATATTTTAATTAAGTCGCTATGGACTTTTATGCAAAACGATCCTTTTTACAAAGACCAAACTACGTTTATAATTACCACAGACCATGGTCGCGGAACCGAACCCTTGGATACATGGCGGGGACATGGGAGTAATGTCGCTGGTGCTGATCAGGTTTGGTTGGTAATTTTTGGCGCAGGGATTTCGGTGGCTGGAGAAATACAAAAAGAAGAACAGCTTTACAGCAATCAGTTAGCTCCTACCGTTTTAGAGATTTTAAGCCTAAAAAGTGATACAGCAACTACAATGGGTAAGGTATTGCAAATCAATTAATAACGCATTCATTTTGATAATATAAAATTGAAGTTTACTTAACCTTAAGGCATCAAATTAATACCATCTTTGTCGCGATTATTTGAGTTAGTCAGTTTGAGTTAGTTTATTTAAAACCGATGTGCCTCGCATCGGTTTTTTTGTGCTCTTTTGGTTTGATGATTTGATAATTCGGAAACAGACCAGGAACGAACAACCATCAACAAAACAATGTCAGGTCCAGTGCCCGAAAAGGGCGTATCGAGATCGGCTTATGGGTTCCATTTGCGAATGGTTCTGAAATCAAGCCAGAACGAACAAAGAAAAAAGTAGGAAGTCGAAAGGGAAAATCCAACAGCCAACAGCTAAGAGCAAAGGCCCATCAACGAAAAACGATTTGCTAATTTGAAAATGTAACCATGTAGCAATGAAAGAATTTTACGAACAACGGACAACCAGCAACGAACAACAAAAGAGCCTTATTCCACAATCAAATTAAAAACCCCTTTAGTCAGAAATTCCGTTTCAGTATCAAAATCAGAGGTATTTAAAATTTGAGTGTACCCGTCTTTGGTAATTCCTATTTGTACCAGCCTCTTTCTAAATGCTTGCCCACTTTCTTTTACAAGGACGTAATAATCAGTTTCAATGTTACTTATTGCTTCAATGGGTAATGCAGGATAAATATGAGTGTCCGTTATAATCTCTGCTTCTATGTACATCCCCGGAGTCAATAGTTTTACATCCTCTGGATTCACTAAATCCCCATGGATTTCTACACTTCGGTCTATGGCATTTATAGCTTTGTTTACAAAATGTATTTCTCCCATAAATATTTTTTTACTGTCACTTTGAAGTTTTGCTTTTATGACCTGTCCTGCTTTTATGTAGGGCAGGTCTTTTTCAAAGATTTTAAGTTCCAGATGCATATCGGCCATATTGGTTATGGTCATTGCAACATCAGAGGGGTTTAGAAACATTCCCTGAGTAACTGGTATGGAGGTTACAAAACCGGTGAGTGGAGAGCGAACAGAAATTGTAGCTCTAATGTTTTGTGGGGATAATGTATTGGGATCAATATTCATGAGTTCTAGTTGTTTTTTTAGAGACTGGTATTGCGCTTGGGTTACCAGATAGTCAGATTCTGCTTTTAAAAAATTCTTTTGGGAAGTAACATCGGCTTCCATTAGCGTCTTTTGACGTTCATAGTCGGATTTTAAATAGCTAAGGCGACCTTTGGCTTCTAAATAGTTCTGCTGTGCCAGCACATAATCCGGATTTTCTAAAGTGAAAAGCACTTGTCCTTTTGTAACTGCTTCTCCAACCAAAAGTGTAAGATTCTTTATATAACCTGCAAAATATGTACTTACCATAGTCTTGTTTTCCGGCGGAACGTCAAAGACTCCATTAGCTTTTACAACAGTATTAAATTCTTGGAGGGTTATTTTTCCCAATTCCAATTGGCCTGCACTAAACTGGGATTCGCTTAAAACAATGCTTTCTGTATCTGTGTTTTGCGTATCCACCTCCGTATTGGTTGTGTTTTTTGGTGTACAGGAAATTTGGTTTATCAGAAGAAGAGCCAAAAGACGTGTTAGTTTTATAGTGCTTAAATTCTTACTCATCATATCCTTACCATTAAAAGGTTAAATAGTTTATTTCCAGTACGGTTTTGTTATATTGAAAGAGGTTTTGTAAATAATTAATTTCAATGGTTTTGGCACTTTCTAGTAGTTGGATATACTGAAGAAAGTCTATTTCTCCATTTTGAAAAGCTTTGGAGGCATTTGAGGTAAGTGCCGCCGAAAGCTCTTTGCCGGTTGAATCGTAATAATTTATTCCTTCTTCAAATTTCTTTAGATCGGAAAGCAATCCTTGATGGTTAGCTTCCAACTGAATTTTATAATTCTCTAATTCATTTGCCATAATTATCGTCTCCGTTTTGGCAGCATTTATTTTGGCTTTGTTGGCCCCAAACCATAAGGGAACTGCTACCCCAGCCTGAAATCCGGAAAATTGCTGGGCATCTACGCCATTATTGGTGCCTTGAAAGGCAGAAACCTGTAAATCCGGCAATAAGCGTTGTCGTTCCAGAGAGAGCGAACTTTGCGATAATTGCTCGGCTACTTCTAAATACTGTACCCCGGGATGTTCTGCTGCATTCCATTCTTGTAATTGCAATCGTGGCATTGTATTTTCAACAACACCATAAAGGGTATCATTTTGCATCCACTGTTGTAAAAATCTGTAACCTTTAATTACATTTTCCTTACTTTGAGAAAGCAAGATGGCAATTTCCTTTTGTTTTGTTTCCGCGGTAAGTTTTTCTAATAGGTTGGTTTCGCCCACTGCGTATCTTGTATTTGCAGCTTTGGCAAATTGGTTAAATAAACTGTCTAAAAAAGAATATTGCGCCACCACATTTATCTGATAAACAACATTGTAATAGGCACTATATACTTCTTTGGTGAGCAGTCTTTCATTAATGGTATATTGTTGTGAAGATAAGGCTACTTTTTGCAATTCCACTCTACGCTGAGCCCCATAGATTGTTGGAAACTGAAGTGTTTGGCTAATACCAAAAACTTTTATAGGGAGGCCATTAGGAGCAATGTTGTTCTCGTCATACTGATAGTATACCTGAGTTTTATCTAAATCGAAAGCACTCCCCACCAATTGTTTAGATTGATTTACCCTTTGAGCGGAGGCCTGTAACGCTTTGTTATTTTCTAACGCAATTTCAAGGGCTTGTTGAACCGTAATTGCTGAGGTTTGCGAACTGCCAAAAAAAGGCAAAAATAAAAGCCCGATACAGGGTAGTGTTTTAAAACTTACCTTGGGTTTAATAGGATTATCTTTTCTTTCAAAAAGAGCATAGAGAACTGGCAAAACCACAAGCGTAAGTAGCGTAGCTGTGATTAGGCCGCCTATAACAACTGTCGCCAACGGTTTTTGCACTTCTGCCCCTGTAGATGTGGAAACGGCCATAGGTAAGAATCCCAATGCAGCAGCCGAAGCGGTAAGGATTACGGGCCGTAATCTATTTTTTGTTCCCATAAGAATACGTTTGTTTATAGTATCAACTCCGTGTGCCTTTAATTCTTTAAACTCTTCTATTAATACAATACCATTTAGAACAGCAATGCCAAAAAGCGCAATAAAGCCTACTCCGGCAGATATACTAAAAGGAAGCCCCCGTAAGTATAGAAGTAAAATACCCCCGATAGCTGCTAAGGGAATAGCGCTGTAAATCATTAAAGCCTCCCTTACAGAGTTGAAGGCGAAATACAGTAGAACAAAAATTAGCACCAAAGCTATTGGAACTGCAATGGTGAGACGTTTAGTTGCTGCTCGTAGATTTTCAAATTGTCCGCCATAACTAATGGAATATCCTGGGGGAATTTTTATATCTCGATTAATGATTTGTTGAACATCTTTCACCACAGATTCCAAGTCTCTGTTTCTAACATTTACCCCCACCACTATTCTTCGTTTAGTATCGTCTCTTGAAATTTTTGCAGGTCCTGTAGTAAACCGTATTTCGGCAAACTCACTCAAAGGTAGCGTACTGCCATTGGGTAACATAACTGCTGCCCTTTGCAAATTTTCAAGATCTTTTCGATATGCCTCATCGTATCGCATTACCAAGTTAAACTGTTTTTCCCCTTCAAAAATGGTTCCTCCAGTCATTCCTGCAAAGCCTATTGTGACTATTTTGTTGAGGTCTTCTACGTTCATTCCGTATTTTGCTATTTTTTGACGATCATAGCTTACTGACATTTGGGGTAAACCGGCGGTTTTTTCTACAATAATATCAGCTGCTCCTGCTACATTCCTAATGGCTTTTTCAATTTCCATGGCCTTTTGGTGCAGGATATTTAAATCTTCACCAAAGACTTTTATGGCCAAATCTGCCCTAACACCTGTAATCAGTTCATTAAAGCGCATTTCTATGGGTTGGGTAAACTCAAAATCAACACCGGCAATTTCCTTAGATAAGGCTGCTTTAAACTTATCGGCTAATTCATCCTTACTATCTGCCGAAACCCATTCTTTTTTGGGTTTTAGTTTAATGATAACATCACTTTCTTCCATTGACATAGGATCGGTTGGGACTTCAGCTGCACCAATACGTGTCACTATTTGTTCTACTTCAGGAAATTTTAAAAGTATTTTTTCTATTTGAGTGGTTGCCTCTACTGTTTTTGATAAAGAAGTACCGGTCTTGAGTACCGGTTGAATTACAAAATCGCCTTCATCCAAAGTGGGCACAAATTCGCCGCCCATACGGGTAAATAAAAAGCCAACAAAAATCAATAAGACTGCAGCTAGAGCTAAGACTAATTTCTTTTTTCGGAGTGCCCAAGAAATAATTGGAACATACTTTCTTTCAAGAAAACCGATTAAACGAGATGAAATTGTTCTTTTCTCAGTGTACGACGGTTTTATGAAAAGAGATGCCATAACAGGGATATAGGTAAAACAGAAAATCATGGCGCCAATTAAAGCAAAACAAAACACCAAGGCCATAGGACGGAACATTTTGCCTTCAATGCCCGCTAAGGAAAGAATAGGAATAAAAACAATTATTATTATTAATTGTCCAAAAACCGCGGAATTCATCATTTTTGTGGCCCCTTGGAATGTAATAGTATCGATTAAGTCTTGTCTTTTTTGTTCTGGAAGTTGTAACAAAGCTACCCGTTGGCTAGTAATCTTAAAAGCAATAAATTCTACAATAATTACGGCACCATCAATGATAATTCCAAAGTCAATTGCACCTAAACTCATCAAATTGGCATCAACGTCAAAAAGATACATAAGCGATAAAGCAAAGAGCATGCAAAGCGGAATAACGGAGGCAACAACTAAGCCGGAGCGCCAATTACCAAGCAGTAAAACAACAACAAAAATTACAATTAAGCATCCCAAAATTAGGTTTTCAGCAATGGTAAAAGTGGTTTTGGAAATAAGCTCGCTCCGCTCCAAAAAGGGATTAATGCTGATTCCCGGAGGTAGTGAGGATTGAATCTCTGCTACCCGCTGCTTTACTGCTTTAATTACTGCATTTGAATTAGCATCTTTAAGCATCATTACCTGTCCTAAAACCTTTTCTCCTTCTCCGTTACCGGTAATGGCTCCAAAACGATTAGCTCGGCCAAAGTCTACTTTTGCAATATCTCTTACAAAAATGGGAATACCATCTCTATTGGCAACAACAATATTTTCTATGTCAGATAAAGACTTTAGCAGACCTTCCCCGCGTATAAAATAACTTTCGTTCCCTTTTTCAATATAGCTGCCACCGGCAATACTATTATTTTTTTCCAATGCAGTGAAAGCGTCTAGAAGGGAGATGTTCATGGCGCGTAACCGTTCCGGATTTATAGCAACTTCATAGGTTTTTAGATGACCTCCCCAAGTATTCACCTCAACTACCCCGGGCACCCCGGACAATTGTCTTTTTACAATCCAATCTTGTATAGTTCTAATGTCTGATAGTGAATAGTTGGCTTTATGTTTATCATCTACATTGATTATGTATTGATATATTTCTCCCAATCCCGTGGAAACGGGACCCATAAATGGAGTTCCGAAACCTGCTGGAATCTTTTCTTCCGCACTTTTAATTTTTTCTGCAATTAACTGCCTTGGTAAATAGGTGCCCATGTTATCCTCGAGAACTACAGTAACTACAGAAAGACCAAATTTGGAAATGGAACGAATTTCTTTAACACCGGGCAAATTGGCCATTTCTAGTTCTACAGGATAGGTTAGAAATTTCTCAACATCCTCAGTTGCCAAATTTCTGGAGGTGGTAATAATCTGAACCTGATTATTGGTTACATCCGGCACAGCTCCAATAGGAATATGAGAAAGAGCAAACAACCCAAATCCAACTATAACTGCTGTAAACAAGAGTACTATCAGTTTATGATGAATGCTATAATGGATAATACGTTCTAACATTATTAACTAGTCATAAGAATTATTTTCAAATGTACCATTTGATTTAAAGTAGGGACAGCATCCTACCTTAAGATTCCCTTAAAAATGAAACAGAAAAGGTGGTCTCTATATTTGGCTCACTCTCTACTTTTATGATTGCTCCGATAGCTTCTGCCGCTTTTTTTGCAATAGAAAGACCAAGTCCGTTACCGGGAATGTGTTTATGATGTAATGGTTCGGATCTAAAAAAATGGTTGAACAGTAATTCCAAATCTGCTTTTTTTATGCCGATACCATTATCTGTTATTGTACATAATAAATGGCTATTGCTCTGGCTAATCCTTATTGAAATACTACCATTATCTTTGGAATATTTAATAGCATTGCTGATGATATTATCTAAAATAAGATTGGAGTAGTAGTGCGGAACTTCTGGCTCTGCCCCCATGTCCCAATTAAATTCAATTTTTAACTCTCTTGCTGAGATGGCCAGTTTGTGTCTCAGCAAAATTTCGTCAATTAATTTTGTTAAAGAGATGGTTATGTCATTGTTTTTTTTAACCGATGAATCTAATCTTGCTAACAAGAGTAGTTGTTCCAGCGTTTCTGTCATCCGATTGATTTCGGAAAGGCTGTATTTTATTTTCTCTTCATATTCTATCCGCTCGCGTGGTTTCCGGATTAAAACTTCTAAAGTTCCTCTAAGACTGGCCAGAGGTGTTCGGAGTTCATGAGAAGCATCTGAGGTAAATTGTCTTTCTCGCTCAATGGCGTTTTCAATACGTTGCAGTAACTCATTAATACTTGACGATAGATAGAATAATTCATCTTTGTTTTCCGGTAATGCTACCCTTTCATTTAAGTTGTTTTTTGTAATTCTGCCCGTGGTTCTGGTTATTTGAGTAATAGGGGTAATACTTCGCCCTGCCAGATATCTTGAGATAAAATAAAGTGCCGCAAGCAACAGTAAATAAGAAATGAAAAGTACATTTCGCAAATTCAGCAAGACCATTTTAGAAGATTCTAAAGACATGGCAGCGATTATAAATCCTCTTAATACACCGTTCTCTTCTATAGGTACCTGAACTTGTCTAATACTAGTTTCATTGAGCGTTTCATTAAAGTGTCCTAGGTTTTGGGCTTCCGCTCTAAAGCGGAGCTCTTTTTCTTTTAGGTTGGGCGATTTATCCATAAACAAACCTTCCTTGTCTAATATTTGGATAAATACCGGATTTACTTGTACTTCTCTATGCTCTCTTTCTTCCCATTCTTTTTTATGAAGAAAATGGATGCTATCTCCTATAATTCTAATTTCGGAAGTATGTTTATTAGCTTCATAAGCTAAATCACTATCAAGATTCTGATAAACCGTCTCACGAACCACTAAATAAATCATGCTAAAAGTTATTGCCATAATAATGGCGGTGGCAAGCATATAGTGCAATGCAACTCTATTTCGGAAACTCAGGTTCATATCTCATTGGCTATATATCCTATTCCCCTAATAGTCTGAATATAATTTTCACTTTCTGAAAGTTTTAGTTTTTTTCGAAGGGCGTTGATATACACGTCAATAACCCCTGTGTCGTATTCAAAATGAATATCCCAAACCTCTTTTATAATCTGAGTCCGCTGGCAAACCACACCCTTATTTTTAACTAAAAATTCTAGTAGGGCAAACTCCTTTTGTGTGAGCACAATTTCTTCTCCTATCTTTAAAACCTGATGTTTATGAATGTTCAAACTAATGGTACCTAAAGTATAAATAGCCTGCTCCCCGGATTTTGGTCTTAACTGTACTTTTATGCGTTCTAATAATTCCTCAAAATGAAAAGGTTTTTTAATATAATCATTGGCGCCGGATTGCAAACCAAATATGGTTTCATCTAAAGTGTCTTTTGCCGTTAAAAAAATAATCGGCGTTTCTTTAAATTCTTTTCGGAATTGATTACAAATAACTATTCCACTAATTCCCGGCACCATCCAGTCCAAAAGCAATAAATCATATACTCCCGTAAGTGCCAAGCTAAGGCCCTTATTACCATCTTCTGCTACATCTACAACATAGGATTCTTCTTCTAACCCCTGTTTAAGGAAATTGAAGATACCCGGCTCATCTTCTACGATTAAAATTCTCATAAAACAAAAGTTACACTTTAAATTTATAAAAGTGGTATTCCATTCTTAAGATTCGCTTAAAGTAAAAGGGTTTAAATTGTAAAGTGATAATTTTTAAGTGGGGAAAAGGGTATCTTTTTGAATATGCAGAAGCATTCAGAAGGGCTTCAGCCTGAACATTAGAAATTAAATTGCCGGAAGTGCTATCCGAAATAATAAAAATAACATAGGGTTTTTCAAATGTCCTTTTTGGTAGCGTATCAAATTGATAGGAATAGTATTTACAAGGTCTACCGCTTCTACGACATCCACTCTTATTTACAAAAAGCTCAAAAACTAAACCGGAAACTATGCCTCCGATGACGGTATACAGAATATCACCATTATCCCAAGGACCGCCTCGGGATTTATCATAGCCTTCTTTTGCTACTCCTGCTGCAAGACTCCCCCCTAAAGCGGCGGACCAAGTCCAATACCGATCGCCATTAAATAGCTGATTAGCTCCCAATCCACTAATACCGCCAATAAGGACTCCTGCACCCAGGTGTTTTAATTTATCTTCAGGTATTTGTGCATTAGAGATACCAATAAAGTAAAATAGAAGAGGGCTTAAATACCAATATTTCATCTCTTAAGAATTTTATTTAAATGGATTGGAATCTCCTTGGTTTAGGTAGAAATTTTAAAGAGTTATTGTAAATTGAAAGGGTACAAACATACCATTAATCCTTTAAACCGATTTCGTTAAAGAAACTTTTTAATTTCTTGTTTGCACTTAAATGAAAAAACAGTTTTTAAACCTTGTGTTTCTTTTGTAAATTATTATGTAGTTTTAGGGGTTAGTCAATACCAATTTTAAAACAGTAGTAAAATGAATAAACGTCGGGATTTTCTTCAAAAAATGGCGGTTTCCGCAGTGAGCTTGCCCATTTTATACAACTCAACAAGTATGTTGGCCTTTACCGGTTGTGCTTCAGAGGGCCCAATTTTGCGGGTGGCAATTATGGGTCTTGGTAGCTATGGAACCCGCGTTGCCGAAGCAATGCTGGCCTGTACCCGCGCTAAATTGGTAGGCGTAATCAGCGGTACACCTTCTAAAATAACCGACTGGCAAAAGAAGTATGCTATTCCGGAAAAGAATTGCTATAACTATGAAAATTTTGATAAAATTAAAGACAATCCGGATATTGATGCGGTTTATGTAATTACCCCAAATGGCTTGCACAAAGATCAGGTAATTCGTATTGCAAGAGCCGGCAAACATGCAATATGTGAAAAGCCAATGGCAATTAATGCAGCAGAAGGGGAAGCAATGGTAAATGCTTGTAGAGAAGCCAATGTAAAGTTACTTGTTGGGTACAGAATGCATTTTGAGCCTAATACCTTGGAGGTGGTTCGCATGAGGCAATCGGGAGAGCTCGGTAAAATTCTCTTCTTTCAAGGGCTTTCAGGCTTTCGAATTGGTGACCCTTCCCAATGGAGACTTAATAGAGAATTGGCAGGAGGTGGTGCTATGATGGACATTGGAGTATATTCCATTAACGGAGCGCGCTATATGGTTGGTGAAGAACCTGTTTGGATAACTGCTCAGGAAACCAAGACCGATCCAATTAAATTTAAGGAAGGAGTAGATGAAACTATTCAGTTTCAAATGGGCTTCCCTAGTGGAGCGGTGGCATCCTGCTTGTCCACATACACCATGAATAATTTGGATCGCTTTTTTCTTAATGGTGAAAGTGGATTTGCGGAAATGCAACCCTCTACGGGCTACGGCCCCATTAAGGGACTCACGCATAAGGGCCCATTAACAGGCGGCCATGTCACTCACCAAACCCTACAAATGGATGAAATGGCGCAAATAATCTTGGACAATAAACAGCCAATTGTACCTGTAGACGGGGAAGAAGGGTTAAAAGACTTAATAATTATTGATGCTATTTATGCCGCCGTGAAAAGCGGAGAAAAAGTTGCTCTTTAAAGGACAAGGAAGATTTCTAAATTCTTTTTAAATCGAATAGTAAGAAAAGTAACGGCTCTATCTGATACTTTGTGGACATTTTTGAGCGAATCTTTTTAAAGCCTTTAGTTATTTGGGCTTCAACAGTTTTTATTGAAATATTTAAGCGTTCCGAAATTTCTATATTACTTAAACCTTCCTCCTTGCTCATAAAGAAAATGCGCTTACATTTTGGAGGAAGTTTTTCTATCTCTTGACGAACCATAACTAGTAGGCGCTCCATTCGATCTTCATCAATTTCTACCAATTTGTCTAACTCTTCAATGTATTTTTTTTCAAGCGCTGTAACCGATTTCATTTTTCGGTTTTGGTCTATAAATTCGTTGTAAACGGATTTATAAAGGTAACTTTTAATGGACAACTCCGGTTTTAATTTGTTTCGCTTCTCCCATGTCTTGATAAAAACATTCTGTACAATATCTTCAGCCTTGTCGTTGTCGTTTATTAAACTTAGCGCATAAAGGCATAAACTGTGGTTGTATGTATCCACTAAAAATGAATAAGCACATTCTTTTCCATTTTTTAGGTCCGAGATAAGATTACCATTATCGTAAAACAGATGCTTCATTGCTATGAATTATGAAATTTAGAGTGTTGTAAGATACAGATTATATAAAATTATGAAAAAAAAAGTAAGGGTTTAACAAAATAGCTTCGTAATAGTGTAAAAAACACACTACTTATGTCTGAGGTAGACATTGATACTATTATTGTAAAATTTATTCACAGCACTGCTTCTGCCTCTGAATTAGATTTGCTTGGAGAGTGGTTAGAGCATAGTGAGAATGAAGAAAAATTTAATGAGTTCGTAAAGATTAACTATGCAATTTCCCATAAAATGACCCAATTTAATACGGATCGGACAAAGAAAAATCTGCTCCAAAAAATAAAAAATGATAAGAGTATTTTGAACCTTTTCAAAGTTAAACGGTATGTTAAATACGCTGCGGCTGCAGTGCTTTTTTTGGGGATTGGATATTTTTTTCAAATCTCTGTTTTTGAAAAGCCTACAAAGGAATTGCTGGTCCCTGGAGAGGACGATATTACTTTATATCTGGAAGATGGAGGAGTGCAAATTATTTCCAAGAATGGGTCGGCGGCTGTTCACAATGCCAAAGGAAAGAAAGTTGGAGAACAAAAGTCGGATCAACTTAGATATTTTGGAAAAGAGAATGAAAATAAACAAGTATATCATAAGCTTGTAGTGCCCTATGGCAGAAAGTTTGAACTTTTACTTGCCGATGGAACAAAAGCTTATTTAAATTCTGGGTCGTCAATAAAATACCCAACAGGGTTTTCGGAAACCGGAAAAAGAGAGGTTTTTTTAACAGGTGAAGCCTTTTTTGAAGTAGCAAGAGATACGGAGCGTCCATTTGTAATTTACACAAATGATGTCGGAGTTGAAGTGTTAGGCACAAAGTTTAATGTTTCCTCTTATCCCGAAGATTCCACAATTAACACCGTCTTGGTAGAGGGATCTGTTTCAGTTTTTGTAAAGGAAGCAGACGGAACATCTGAAGAGAAAAAGGCTACCATTTTAGAGCCGGGTTATATGGCGATATGGAATAGGGAACTTAATGATATGAGCCATGAAGAGGTTGATGTGGACATGTACATAGCTTGGATAGGAGGAAAAATAACATTTAACCACCTCCCATTTAAGGATATCGTAAAGAAATTGGAAAGACATTACAATGTTTCCATCCAAAATACCAATAAGGTTTTAGATGAAGAGGTATTTACAGCCAGTTTTGATAAAGAGACCCTTGATGAGGTACTTAATACATTCAGCAGAAATTTTGCAATACATTTTAATATAGAAAATAACCAAGTAATTATTTATTAACCTTTAAAACCAAAAAAAGTATGATGTGAACTTTATCGGCTTTTCACTTTAAAAAAAATTCGGGAAATGCTGACACATTCCCCGATGATATTCCAAGTGATCGAACAATGTTTAACCACCTAAACTATTACAAAAATATGAAAAATAATGAGAAGATAGGGAATGCACTTCCTTATCCTTTAAAGTGCTATTCGAAAATGATCCTCTATTTCTGTGTACTTGTTTTTTCTTTTTTCCAGACTCAGGCAATGGAAAATAATTTGGACACACAAATTACCTTGCATCTTGAAAAGGTAAGCGTAGAGAAAGCCTTAAAAAAAATAGAATCTCTTACAGATTATAAGGTATTGTATAACGATAGAGAAGTAAATTACAAAAGAAAGGTATCCATCAATGTCAAGGATACTCCTGTTTCAGATGTTTTAAAATCAATCTTTTTAGATACCCCTATTACCTTCGAGGTGTTTAAAAATCAAATTATTTTTAAAACAGATGCTTCCAAATTGAGACAAGCATCCGATAAGTTGGATGTAGTAAATGAGAACCTTCAAAAAACGGTTTCAGGAACCATTACAGATCAGAATGGACAACCTTTACCTGGGGTTTCTATTTATATAGAAGGGACCTCAACAGGAACCACAAGCGATTTTGATGGAAAGTATAGCATCAACGTTAATTCTGACCAGGCTATATTGGTATTTTCTTTTATCGGAATGACCCGGGTTGTAAGAACAGTTGGTACAAACAGCATCATTGATGTAACCATGGTTGAGGATGCCCAAGGATTGGATGAGGTTGTGGTTACCGCTTTAGGAATTCAGAAAGAATCCAAGAGATTGGGTTATTCCGTTACCTCTGTTGATGCCGAAGATATGGTAACCAACAGAACAACCAACATGATGGAGTCACTTACAGGGAAGGTAGCAGGCTTAAACATTACCCCTCCCGCAGCGGGGGCCGGATCCAGTATGCAGATACGACTCCGGGGACAAGCGGCTTTTGCCGGTGCCAATAACGCACCGCTTATTGTTCTTAACGGCTTGCCAATGGATCAGGGTGCCAGAGGAGCTAATGGAGCAGGGGAATTGGGAGGACGAGATCGTGGTGATAATCTACAGAACATTAATCCGGATGACATTGAAAGCATGACGGTTTTAAAAGGATCTACAGCCGCAGCGTTGTATGGTGTTAGGGCTGCAAATGGTGCCATAATCATCACTACCAAATCCGGTAGTAAGGACAGAGGAATTGGAGTTGAATTTACATCTAGTTACACCTCTTCCCACGCTTTAAATTTTATGGATGAGATTCTCCAGACCGAATATGGTATTGGTCAGAACGGATTACGTCCACAAACCCAAGGCGATGCACAGGCCCAAGGCCAGTTTGGCTTTGGAGCAAGGTTAGATGGCGCACCCACGATAAACTTTGATGGTGTAATGAGGCCTTATTCGGCTAACCCAAACCGTCTTTTTGGGTTTTTCCGGACCGGATCTAATTTAACCAACACCATTGCCTTGTCCGGTGGTGGGGCCAATGGAAGCTTCCGCGCTTCTTTTTCCAATGTAAGTGCCGCGGGAATACAGCCTGAAAACGACTATAAGAAAAAGATATTTAACATAGGTATCAACCATAACATTACAGAAAAGCTGAAGCTGCAGTTGAATATCAACTATGCCAATGAGGAGAACATTAACCCGCCACAAATAGGAACCCAGGGTCCGGGTGCTGTAAACTTCTTTACCAGAATGGGTATTTCTACCCCCTTGGAAGCTTTTAGGGAAAGTGCAATTAACCCCACTACCGGATCCGAATTGCAAACAAATGG
>JBGTEN010000359.1:0-2794 GCA_041747755.1 Arenibacter sp.
TAGTACCCGATTTCTGGGAGGAATAAAAAATAAAGTTATGAAGACGATACAATTTGGTTTAGCTGTTTTCATTTTTCTTTTTGGAATCTGCTCCTTTGGGCAAGTTAGAATTCAGAATCAGGCAGAGCTTAATCAATTAAAAGAAGCACCTTTAGAAACCATGTATTTGGATTACAATAGCACGCTATTGTTTCCGGGGGAGTATTTATACTATAGCTTGTACTGTATTAATACCAGTACCTATCGTTTAAGTTCCAGTAGTAAAATAGCCTATGTAGAATTGGTAAGTGAGCAGGGCGAAGTGGCTTTTAAGCACAAGATAGCTTTAGACAAAGGCAGGGGGCAAGGCGATTTCTTTATTCCCGTTTCATTGCCTTCCGGTAGTTATAAATTAATTGGATATACGCGATGGATGTTAAACGGGGGTGTAGCGCAGTTGTTTTTGGGAGATATAGCAATCATTAACCCCTATCAGTCGAATCAAAATAGTATTTCAAAGACGGATGCCCCTAACGTGTTAGCTTCATCGGAATATCAGGTAGATTCAACGCTGTCTCTTAATTTAAACAAAGGAAATTATCAAAAAAGGGAAAAGATACAGTTGGATATGAGAAATTTTAAAGGGGCAATAGGTTATGGGTCATATTCTATATCTGTTAGGAAACTGGACGACTTGTATGGTCCGGTTCACGGCAACGCTATTGTTTTTGCTCAAAACTATCCCAATTTAAGGAAGGCCATTCCGCAAAAAATAAATGATACTCTTATTATTCCTGAACAAACAGGAGAGTTGTTTGCCGCCAAAGTAGTTGATGCAATTTCTGAACAACCACTGAGTAACACAACTATGGCAGTAAGTTTACCGGGTAAGGATTTTGTACTTTCTGCAATCAGTACAGATGCCAACGGTATTTTTTATAACTATTTTAAAGAGTCGCATACAGGGGATAAACTATTTGTGCAATTAACGGAAGATGTAGAACGGCCCTACAAAATAATACCCCTTCCTGACGTGTACATTCCGTATGACCAATTAAATTTTCCTGAGGTCTCCATTCAAAGTTCGGCTAGTGATGTAATTCGAAAAAGGAGTATTTACAATCAGATTGAAAATGCCTATTTCCAGGTTAAGCAAGACACCGTTAAAACAATTAATTTAAAGGATCCTTTTGTAGGAGCCGTTCCGGATGTGTTTGTTTTGGACAATTATACGCGTTTTAAAACATTGCGCGAAACTTTGGTAGAAGTTGTCACTAATGTGGGGATTAAACGCTCCGGTGGTAAAACGGTAGCTTGGGTACGGGAGAAATATCAGGGGAGTTCTATGAAATTTGTGGATTTTCCACCCCTATTTTTATTCAATGGAATTTTGGTGCAAGACACAGAACGTTTTTTAGAATTTAATGCGTATCTAATAGAAAGTATTAGCTTGGTGCGTGATCAATTTGTTTTTGCAGGCAAAGATTATAAGGGAATGATTTATGTAGAAACCAAAGACCCGGAATATACTGCCCATTGGTCGGAGCCAACCGTACAGGCTGTGGAGTTGCAAAAGCCATTGTTAAACAAAGAATATTTTAATCAGAATTATGATGTTTCCGGGAGTATTGATAGAAACAAAGTTCCGGATTACAGAACACAATTGCTTTGGCTGCCTAATCTAAACTTAGAAGGATCACAAAAGCCCATTTCTTTTTTTGCCTCAGACGTTCCCGGGACGTATGAGGTTCGCCTAAACGGATTTACTACCTATGGAAAACCAATTAGTCTGACTACAATTTTTACCGTAGACGAGTCACAAAATTAAATTGAGTCTGCGGTTTCATCTTTTAAAATTAGTTTTTTTCCTGTATTTACAAGAACTTGAGAATATATTGTCTTTTTTTGGAATAAGAATTCGATTTAAGTTTTAGAAATTAAGCTCGGGGTTGGACTCTTTTCCGCAAGAATAGTCCGAGCAAAGCTCTGAAATTCAGGAGTGAAAGGACGCAGAGTTTGCCGGATGGTTTTCAGCATTTACTGAAAAATTCCTACGGAAAAGTGTCTTTTTCTTTGTTTCGTTTCTTTTGGACAAGCAAAAGAAATGAAAAATTAAATCACGAACAACTTATGTAATATTGTACAGATTATTCTCTAATGGATTTAGTGTGAACTCACGTTTAGGTTGTATTTCATAAAAAAACTTTAAATTTAGCTCAATTAATAAGGTTATGCTTACAAAAGTTTTTGGAAGTGCTGTTTTTGGTGTGGAAGCCGCTACCATCACCGTAGAAGTAAATGTAGATAAAGGGGTTGGCTATCATTTAGTTGGACTTCCGGATAACGCGATTAAAGAAAGCAATTTCCGTATTGCTGCTGCCTTACAAAATAACGGCTATAAAATCCCCGGTAAAAAGATTACCATCAATATGGCTCCGGCAGATATGCGCAAAGAGGGTTCTGCCTACGACCTTACATTGGCGTTGGGAATTTTGATGGCTTCCGGGCAAATAAAATCCGACGAAATTGAGAAATACATTATCATGGGAGAATTGTCTTTGGATGGGAGTCTTCAGCCTATAAAAGGGGCATTGCCAATCGCAATAAAAGCACAGGAAGAAGGATTTAAAGGATTTATTCTTCCCAAAGAAAACGCTAAGGAGGCCGCTATAGTCGAAGATTTTGAAGTTTATGGAATAGAAAATATCACTGAGGTTATCAACTTTTTTGATCAGGGTGAGCCTTTAGAACGCACTATTGTAGATATTAAAACAGAGTTTTACAAAAGCCTGGACTATCCCGAGTTCGATTTTTC
>JBGTEN010000360.1:0-3954 GCA_041747755.1 Arenibacter sp.
GCAAAGAAAAAGCCGCGGCTTTCTATACCTACTACCTTATCAATCTTTTGGTTTTCGACTAGGCTTATAAGTGCTTCTATGGCATTCTTAAATACTAATGAATTCTGTAAAAGGGGAGTTATATCTTTAAAGATAATCCCCAGTTTGGGAAAATCCGGCACATCGTGAATGTAGTTTTTAAAATCCATTTTTTACTTGAGTAATTTTGCGTTAAAATTAAAAAGAAATATATTTGCACCCCCATTAACAGGAAAATAAGAACTTGGTCTTGTGGTGCTCTAGAAGAGTCGGTAAAATAGTACTAAAAAAGGTAAAGTAACAAAATTACTTTGACTCATTGGGCTCCCGATAGGTATGGGGATGATTACCGCTCAAGAAGGCAAAAAAAATATCGGCCTCGTGGCGCAACTGAATAGCGCATCTGATTACGGCTCAGAAGGTTACTGGTTTGAATCCAGTCGAGGTCACAATAAATAAAAGGGTTAACAACGGATTAAGTTGTTAACCCTTTTTTGTTTGCCCATTATTTCCCATATATAGATTAATCCATCGTATCACCCCCAAAGGAAGCTGAGTTGGCTAAGCATGGCCATTAATATAAAACACATGTAGCCACAAATACTTTTAAAACAAATAAAAATCCACTAGATTAGTGGTAACAACAAAGTAAATATATGAACACCGGTGTTCATAGCGATACGTTGTGTCCAATCCAATGGCGACAACGAACTTTTAACCAACTAAAATAAGTAATTATGCAACGTAGAACATTTATTAAAAGTTCATCACTGACAGCTCTCAGTATTAGTGCATTTGGTAGTTTAAGCTGGAATGGTAATAACTTTGAGGGCGACACACCAACTACAACGGATATACTTGGCCCTTTTTACAGACCAGGGGCACCATTGCGAACAAATCTTAGGCTCTCCAATTCAAATGGGACACCAATAGTTTTAAAAGGAAATATTTTTAAAGAGGACGGTAAAACTCCCATCGCGAATGCCTTGGTTGAAATCTGGCATTGTGATGAAAATGAAGTTTATGATAATACCTCTGACGAATACAAATATCGCGGTGGACAAAAAACGAGAGCCGATGGAAAATATGAGTTTAAATCTATTCTACCAGTTCCCTACAAAGCCACCCCAAGTGATGAATCATCTTGGCGACCTTCCCATATACACCTACGGATTTCTGTGCCAGATCAACAAGACTTAATAACGCAAATCTATTTTAAGGGAGGTAAATACGTTGAGACAGATAATTGGGCTTCTTCTCCTCAAGCTGCAAACAGAATACTTAAGATATCGGAGAACAAATCAGGAGAAAGCGAGGTCATTTTTAATGTTAATATGGGTAAAGAGATTCCACTTGATAAAAAAGTCTATGATAAGATTACAGGACTTTATCAAATGGACAAAAACACTTTCGAATTCAATAGGATGGACGATTTATTATTTGTGAAATTCAATGGCCAACTGGTTTCAAGTCTTAAATACATAGGTAATAACACTTTCGAAGAAAAGATTGAACAATTAAAAGTAGTTTTTGAATTGTTGCCCAATGACATCACCAAGGCAAACATAGAATACTATGGAAACAAAATGTCAGGTGAGCGATTTTTAAAGTACAAAGATTAATGAGCGGCCATTACACAACATTGTATAAGCGGCATTAAAATGACCGCTTATACTAACCGTTGTGCATCATGTAAATTAACCTAAGTTAAAATCAACCGAGTGATGAAAATAATATTTAAGAGTAAGAGAATAAAAGTAATGATTGGCCATCAAAATTTAACTCCTTTCAAACGCAGATTCCTACTATTAACATTGATAGGCACTTTGATTTCATGTGCTAATTCAAGAGAAAAAAATCAAGAGGCTCTCCGACCAAATATACTTTTATTAGTAGCAGATGATCTTGGATATGCAGATTTGGGATGTTATGGTGGTGATATCGAAACCCCTAATATTGATCAATTGGCAACTCAAGGCATTAGATTCAGCAGGTTTCATACTTCTCCTTTATGTGCACCAACCCGGGCAATGTTACTTTCGGGTAATGATAACCACATCGCTGGAATGGGTATACAGTCAAATCAAAACACTGGATTTGGCTATGAAGGAAGGTTAACAAATCGAGTAGTTACAATTCCCGCATTACTCCAAGCCAATGGATACCATACCTACATGACAGGGAAATGGCACCTTGGAAGAGACTCTTTATCTATTCCATTTAGTAAAGGTTTCGAACGCTCATTTGTTAATATTCGAGGAGCCGGAAATCACTATAATGACCAAGGCCTATTTGCAGAAGATCCAATCACTCCCTATTTTGAAGATGAGAAACCCGCCACTTGGAACAATGGAGACTATTCTACTGATTATTATACGGATAAACTAATAGAATACATAGACTCTAATAAAGATGACAAAAAGCCATTTTTTTGCTTTGCGGCTTATACCTCTCCACACTGGCCATTGCAGGTTGATGAAAAGTATTGGAGAAAATATGAAGGTCGTTACGATGATGGATATGAAAAGTTAAAGGAAAGACGTCTGGAAAGTCTAATAAAGGCAGGGATGATTCCAAAAGATGCCGTCTTACCTCCGAATCATGAAAGAGTAAAGCCTTGGGATTCCTTGTCAGCTGATGAAAAGAAAAAAGAATCAAGAAAAATGGAATTATATGCCGGAATGGTAGACAATCTCGATTATAATATTGGGAGAATAATACAGCATCTAAAAGATATTGGTCAATTCGAAAACACATTAATCGTATTTATGTCCGATAATGGTGCTGCTGCTGAAGATTTTTATTACCATCCGGATTTGGGGCCCTTTATAAATGAGCACTTTAGTGATGATTATGAAACCATGGGGCAGCCCAATTCATTTATTTCATATGGCCCACAATGGGCAGAGGCAGGATCTTCTCCATTTAGGTATTTCAAAGAATTACCAACCGAAGGGGGGATTATCGCCCCGATGATTATAACTGGACCAGGTATTAAAGGGAAGAATGAAATTCACAATGGATTCTTAACCTTGATGGATATTGCCCCTACTTTTTACGAAATAGCTGGAGCCAAGTATCCAGAAAAATTTGAAGGGAATGATATTTATCCTCTCAAAGGAAATTCATTGATGCCGTTTGTATCTGGAAAGACAGATCTGATTCACACTTCTGAGTACGTATTCGGTTTAGAGCACGATAATCTTGCAATGATTATAAAAGGAGATTGGAAAATCACTAACATTACCAGGCCTTTTTTTGAGGAAAATTTCAAGCTCTATAATTTATCTCAAGACCTTGCAGAACTTCACGATCTAAAAGAATCTGAGCCCGAAAAATATAATGAGCTACTTGAGGAATGGAGAAAATTTTCAAATGAAATAAAGGTGCAAATACCTCCTCCCTCTTGGTGATAATTAGTAATGACAAAACACGAATGCATATCATTGTGTATAAGCCATTGAAACGGCTCATACACTGAACCGATAGCCAATTAAAGTAAAATCTATGAATAAACTAAATTTCATATTATTCTTTTTAGCCATCGGAATTTTTGGATGTCAATCCCCAAAACCTTCTGAGTCAATAGACTTAATCGAATTGACTATTGCGGACATTCATCAAGCTTATAAAAAGGGTACATACAATAGTCAAAAATTGGTTTCGGCTTATTTGGAAAGGATTAAAAACCTTGACCCATCCATTAACTCTATTAACACAATCAACCCAGAAGCTCTAATCATTGCTAAAGAACTTGATGACGAATATCAGCGCACCAAGATACTTCGTCCACTCCATGGGATACCTGTGATCGTTAAAAACAACATACAATCCAAAGGGCTTGAAACTACTGCCGGGTCACTGGCATTACAAAATTTCAAACCTGAGAGTGACGCATTCATTATTTCTAAGTTGGTAGAAGCTGGTGCCATAATC
>JBGTEN010000361.1:0-5367 GCA_041747755.1 Arenibacter sp.
CAGCCATCTATCTCAAAACTCAACAATTGCCCATTTTGGTTTAGGAAATGCAGTAAAGGTTGACTCGGTAATTGTAACCTGGATAGGGAATAAAAAGCAAATTTTGGTTAGTCAAGAAGTCAATCAATTAGTAACAATAACTGAAGAAACTGGAGAAAAAGGATTTAATTTTTTTACCTTTGGTTTGGCGATATTAATTTTATTCTCGTTAGGATTGCTTTTTTATCTAACCCGAAAAGCCTATCTCAAAATCTAAGTAGTTTTCTCCTTATTGTTTCACACAGTTTGTTGTACTTTTGAAATTATCCTCATTCACTATAAACTGAGGGCTCAAGAATTCCCAATAAACTGTTTACGTTAATAATGACCTACGATTACATCATTATTGGAGCAGGAGCTGCCGGATTGCTTTTGGCTGATGCTATGGGCAAAGATTACTTTTTTAAGGAAAAATCCATTTTACTACTGGACAAGGATGCCAAAAAAACCAATGACCGTACCTGGTGTTTTTGGGAAAAAGATGGCGGGGATTTTGAGCAAATTATACATCGCCGTTGGGATCATATTTATTTTGGTGGAAAACAATATTCCCGACGATTGGCTATTTCTCCCTATAGCTATAAAATGATTAGAGGAATTGACTTTTATGCACATTACCTTAACAAGATTACTTCATACAAGAACATCACCTTTTTACAGACAAACGTAAAAGAAGTTACGGAAATTGACCAAGCTGCAAAAATCACCACTGAAGATGGTGTGTTTAAAGGGAAACAGGTTTTCAACAGTGTTTTTAATCCGGGGACTGCATTAAATCAACAAAAGTACCCGATGCTACAACAGCATTTTGTAGGATGGTTTGTTAAAACTAAGGTTCCTATTTTTGATAGTAGTCAGGCTACTTTTATGGATTTTTCTATTCCACAAAAAGGGAATACTCGCTTTATGTACGTTCTGCCATTTTCACAAACCGAAGCTTTGGTAGAATACACCCTCTTCTCGAAAGAATTATTGCCCGAATCGGAATATGAAGAAGCCATATCCCAATACATAGCACACGATTTAAACTGCTCGGAATATCGTATTGTAGATAAAGAAAAAGGAAATATTCCCATGACATGTTACGATTTTTCTACTCATAATACACAGCACATATTTCATATTGGTACAGCCGGTGGATGGGCCAAACCCAGCACAGGCTATACCTTTATGAACACATCAAAAAAAATTAAACATCTGGTCCAGCATATTAAAAAAGGGGGGGTAATAAATTTATTTCCTAAAAAAGATAAATTCTGGTACTACGATTTGTTACTACTGGATGTATTACACCACGACAATAGTAAAGGAAGATTAATATTTGAAACACTCTTTAGAGGAAGAAGTCCGCAGGAAATATTTAAGTTTTTGGATGAGGAAACTAGTTTTAGTGAAGATTTACGAATCATAGGAGCATGTCCAAAATGGGAATTTATCACAGCTCTTTTTCGTCGATTATTTTATACCTCCCGCTGAATTAAACTTTGTCCAAAGGTTATCAAAATATTCCTATGCTCTTCTGAAATTTCCAAATCTTTTAATAATTCAAAAGCTTTTTCGGTATAGCGCTTAATTTCAATTTTGGTGCTCTCAGCGGCTCCGCTGGTCAAAAATATATCTTTTACCGTAGCTATTTTGTCTTCATTGTCTTTGATTTTAATGGAAAATAGGTGCTCTAATTCTAATCTTTGCCGGGAGTTGGCTAGTTCCAAGGCTTGCAGATAAAGAAAGGTTTTTTTATTCTCAATGATATCACCGCCTATTTGCTTCCCAAATGTTTTGGGATCACCAAAGGCATCCAGATAATCATCTTGTAATTGAAACGCTATTCCCAGATTTTTTCCAAATTGGTAGATAGTTTCCAATGCATTAGCTTTAGCTCCTGCTATCATAGCCCCCATTTTCATTGCAGCAGCCAAAAGCACAGCCGTTTTGAACTCAATCATTTTCAAATACTCTGATAAATCAACATCTTCACGGCTTTCAAAATCAACATCGTACTGCTGACCTTCGCAAACGGCAACGGCAGTTTTACTAAATAAATGAATTAAGTCTTTAAATAACTGGCCTTCATAACATTCCAATACTTGATAGGCCCTAATAAGCATTACATCCCCAGATAAAATCCCTGTATTGATATCCCATTTTTCATGAACCGTGCTTTTTCCTCTCCTCGTGGGTGCATCATCCATAATATCATCATGTACTAACGAAAAATTATGGAAAACCTCAACTGCTAACGCCGCATCCAAAGCGCTTTTATAATCTCCACCAAAAATCTCAGAAGTCATCAAAGTTAGAACAGGACGTATTCTTTTCCCTCCCAGATCCAAGAGATAAGTAATGGGCTCGTAAAGATTTCGGGGCTCTATAGCAACCATTTTTTTTTGTTGATAACTAATGAATTCACTCCTGTAAAACTCTAGACTATGCATAAAACTTCTTTTCTATTTGAACTTGGGTAAAACATCTATGACCTCTTATTGCTTTAAATTACATGGCGACGAAAACAATGCTCTTTTTACAATGCCCATTATGGATTTTCAAAAATACAATAAATGAAAGCAAACCTTTTTAGAAGAATTGCATCTTTTGAATACTGTAACAAAATCAGAGCTATTGCGTCCTACTTTTAATCATATGTTAAATTATTGTAAAACTTTAGAAACTTTTTTTGTTTCTAAAGTTTCCATAGTACATTTGCGCCTCAATTATGAAAGAAAAAATTTTAGAAAAGGCGCTGGACTTGTTTTTGAATCTTGGGTTCAAAAGTGTTACCATGGATGATTTAGCAAATGAAATGGGTATTTCCAAAAAGACAATTTATACTCATTTCAATAATAAAACGCAATTGGTAGATGAAAGTATAATGCATCTGTTTTGGGGTATATCAGCAGGAATTGATCAAATCTGCTCAACAGCAAAAAACCCGATAGAAGAATTATATGAAATTAAAAAATTTGTAATGGTTTATTTGAAAAATGAGAAATCATCCCCACAACATCAATTGCAAAAATACTACCCTCAAACCTACGATAAAATAAGAAGCAAGCAGATGGAAATGATGGAAGCCTGCACGATAGAAAATATCAAAAGAGGAATCAATATGGGCATTTACAGAGAAAATCTGAATATTGATTTTGTTTCCCGAATTTATTTCTCTAGTGTTATTAGTTTAAAAGACACCAAGCTTTTTCCACCGGAAATTTTTGCCCCGGCCGAATTGCAAGATGATTTTTTAGAATACCATATCAGGGGTATCGTAACCCCAAAAGGAAGAACAATTTTAAATTCAATAATCAACTCAACCCACGAATAGATGAAGAACATTTTTTTAAACCTGATTGCTATTTTATCGGTAATCACGGTCTTTGCGCAAGAAGCTCCTAAAAGCTTTACGCTTGAAGAAGCCATAACCTATGCTTTGCAATACAACTATAGCTCTATTAACGCCTCAAGAGATGAGATAGATGCACAAAAGCAAAAATGGGAAACCATTGCAGGTGGTTTGCCTCAAATAACGGGAGATGTTAGTTACCAAAACCAGTTAAAACAACCTGTCTCTTTAATTCCCGCAGAACTTGCCGGAGGGGAGCCCGGGGACTTTATTCCAGTGATTTTTGGCGTTCCCCAGCAATTCACCGCCACTGCCACACTTAGACAACAAATCTTTGATGGGTCTTATATTGTCGGAATTCAAGCTACGAAAGCTTTTATTAGCTACAGCGCTAACAATAAAGAGAAAACAGATTTGGAGGTAAGAAAGGCAGTGGTAGAAGCTTACGGAAATGTGCTTCTAGCACAAGAAAGTGTAGCTATTCTTGAGAAGAACAAAAGTACTCTGGATAAAAACCTCTTTGAAACTCAAAAAATTTATGAAAACGGACTGGGAGATGAAGAGAGCGTAGAGCAATTGCAAATTACCTTGTCCTCAATAGAAAATCAACTTAAAAATGCCGTTCGCTTAGAGGAAATTACCTTACAGATGCTCAATTTAATGATGGGTATTCCCATTGATTCTCCTACACAGTTAACCGAAAATCTGGATAATCTTACCCAAAAACAAATTGATTTTGAACTTTTGGAGACCGACTTCACCATGGAAAATAATGTAGATTACAAATTGGCTTATAATTTAAACGAGCAGCGGTATTACGAGCTAAAATTGGCAAAAAGTAGGGCTCTGCCAACACTTAATGCGTATATAAATTATGCCACAACCTCATTTGGAAATTCTTTTACTTTTTTAAACAGTGATCAAGATTGGTTTCAATATTCTGTATTAGGCTTTGATATGAGCATTCCTATTTTTAGTTCTTTAAAAAGAAGTGCAAGCACCCAGCGTGCTAAAATAGCCTTAGACAAAGCTAAAACCCAACTAACCGAGGCAGAGGAAAATATTAGGCTTCAATTGAAAAGATCTAAAAGCGATTATGTTTTGGCCATTGAGCAATATAGCACCTTTAAGGAGAATTTAGCACTTGCTGAACGAATTGAAAAAAAGAATGAGATTAAATACTTCGAAGGTATTGCCAGTAGTTTTGATTTGCGCCAGGCCCAAACACAACTTTACACAGCCCAACAAGAATACCTCCAATCCATGGTAGATGTTATTAATAAAAAGACAGCCCTTGAAACCATTATTAACAATTAAAATTTTACTTAACTAAAATCATCAACCCAAAATATATATACAATGAAAAAACTAATTTCCATATTCTTACTAGCACTGGTTCTCTATTCTTGTGGGGGTGGGGCAGAAAAATCTGTTGACACAGTTATTGCCCAAGGAGATCTAACTGCTATTAGAGCCAAAAAAAATGAACTTTCTGAGAAACAAAAAGAACTGGAGAGCCAAATAAAGGAACTAGATTCAACAATTGCAGTATTAGATAAAAATGAAAGATTACCGCTCGTGACCACTATCACGGCCGTACCGGAAGAATTTGTACATTACCTGGAATTACAAGGTGATGTGATGACCAAACAGAACGTCCTTATTTATCCGGAAATGCAGGGAACCTTGCTTAAGGTTTATGTTAAGGAAGGACAACAGGTTAGTAAAGGGCAAATCTTAGCTACTATTGATGACGGTGGACTTGGAAGTCAACTGCAGCAATTAAAAACCCAGGCAGAATTGTCCAAAACTACTTTTGAGCGTCAAAAGCGACTTTGGGAGCAGAAAATAGGTTCTGAAATTCAGTATTTACAGGCTAAAGCCAATTACGAAGCTCAGGAAAACACAGTAAATCAACTACAAAGTCAGTTAGCCAAATCTTCTATTAGAGCACCCTTTTCAGGAATTATAGATGATGTCATTAAAGACCA
>JBGTEN010000362.1:0-7568 GCA_041747755.1 Arenibacter sp.
CCAATTCGTGGGATTGAATATCAACGTTGAACATGCCGGATTTATTCTGGACTACAAGGAACGGGAGGATATGCATATCTGGTTGGCAGACCACCAACAAGGTGTGCCCACTGAGATCACCATTCCCTATTTTGAATCCCCTCATTGGAACAGTTACCTCGAGGCCAAAGCCAAGCAAGAATCTTTCTTTGCCAACCTGCTACCCTTTGAAGTAAAAAACAAATTCTACAAGGATCTTTTAGAGTTGATTCCTGAATTGACTGAAGAAGCACGGCAAGCCATTTTCAGCAAACCGGCACTTGCCATCTCCACCGTATTGCTGGACAATGTAGGATTGTATATCGAACATTACTCAGAGACTCCTTTTTCTGCAGAAGAGAATGCTGTGCTGATGCGGTTTGGAAAAGTATTTCAGCAGACTTACACCCGATTTCTCGACCTCCAAAAAGCAGAAGTACAGGCAAGGGAATCTGAGATTGAACTGGGATTGGAAAGAGTCAGGGCAAGGGCCATGGCCATGCACCATTCCGATGAATTGAATCAATTGATTGGGACAATTTTTAGCGAGTTTACCAGACTCGATATGACAATCACCCGTGCTGCTTTATATTTGTTCGAACCGGAGACCAAATCTTCACGATGGTGGATGGCTAATTCAGAGGCTCCCACAAAACCTATGAATTACATGATTCCTTATCATGAGCACCCCCCTTATCTGGCATGGTTAAAAGCCCGGGAGAAAAAAGATTTAAAATGGATATACCACTTAAAAGGCAAGATTAAGAGAGATTGGGATAAATTTCTTTTCTCGAAAACCGAATTATCACTCATGCCTGATTTTATCATCAAAGGCATGAGAAAGCCTGAATCTGTCATATTAACCGCATCCTTTAATAATTACGGTAGCATTAGTCTTGCTACACTGGAACCATTACCAGAAAATCAATTGGATATTCTAATCCGCTTTTCAAAAGTCTTCGAACAAACCTATACCCGTTTTCTGGACCTTCAAAAAGCCGAAGAACAAGCTAAAGAGGCACAAATTGAGGTAGCCCTCGAAAAAGTGCGCTCCCGCACCATGGGCATGCAGTCTAGTGACGAGCTGCCTGAAGTAGCCAATATGTTGTTTTTGGAAGTGCAGGCACTTGGAATTAACGCCTGGAGTTGTGGGTACAATATTTTAGAGGAAGATTATACAACTGCTACCTGCATTATGAGCAGCAAAGGAACCTTACAAACACCATTTCAACTTCGCCTTTGGGGTGAAGCATCCTTCGACGAGATGGGAGAATTTATACATAATGACAAGGCCATGTTAGTGCAAGAGCTGGGTGGAGAAGCATTAGTGTTGCACTATGCCTACATGAAATCCTTCCCGGATTTAAAACCAACTTTTGATGAATTAGACAGACTCGAACTGTCGCTACCCACTTACCAGATCAATCATCTGTGTAAATTCAGTCACGGATTTCTGCTGTTTATTACCTATGAAAAGGTACCTGATGCGCATGATATTTTTAAACGTTTTACCAAAGTCTTCGACCAGACCTACACGCGCTTTCTCGACCTTAAACGCGCTGAATCACAAGCAAGAGAAGCGCAGATCAATCTAGCGGTAGAACGGGTAAGGGCAAAAGCATTGGCCATGCATAGATCTGAAGAAATTATTGAAGTGGTAGCCAAACTAAAGGATGAAGTTATTGACCTGAATATTCCTGATGTGGTTGCAACAACCATTTTTTTACGCGAAGGTAAAGATCAGGTCAGAATGTGGGATTTATCTACGGTTCAAAAACGTAATGGAGGCTTTGAACTGTCATTGGACATGGCATTTAAAATAAAAGAAAAAGACCCCCATTTATATGTTAAACGCTTGTGGGAGAATCCCGAAAACTACTGTGTAGAACTGCAAGATCAAAAAGGGTTCACCAGATATATTGCATGGCTTCGTGAGCATGACAAAAACCAGATAGCTGACGAAATTAAAACCTATGCTGAATCAGGCCTGATACACCATATGTACCATGCAGCCAAGAAATTAAATAGTGGCAAGTTGGTCATCGATTTAATGGATTCACCATCAGCAGAAATAGAAACTATTTTGACCAAAATGGGTGCTGCATTTGATCTAGCGTATAAACGTTTTGAAGATCTGAAAAAAGCAGAAGCCCAGGCACGGGAAGCCCAGATTGAGGCTGCTTTAGAGAGGGTTCGTAGCCGTTCTTTAGCGATGCATAAAAGTGAAGAATTGGCAGATCTTTCGATGGAGTTGGTCAAGCAAGTGCAGACTTTGGGCATGGAAAGCTGGTTTTGTGCATTCAACATTTACGATGATGATCCCAGGGGCTCTGTGGAATGGGGAAGCAATGGTCAGGGTACTTTTCCTACTTATAGAACTCCAAGGGAAGGCGTATTTCTACGGTATTTTGAAGCTGGTCAAAGAGGAGAAACATTATTGGTCAATGAAATCGGGGAGGAAGAATGTCCTGCGCATTATGAATACCTGTGCAGCTTGCCTGGAGTCGGAGAGCAATTGCTTCAAATGAAGGCCGCCGGAATTCCGTTTCCAACCTCGCAGATAGATCATGTTGCCTTTTTCAAATATGGGTATGTCCTTTTCATAACTTTTGAACCTGCCCCGGAATCCCATGATATTTTCAAGCGCTTCGCCCATGTTTTTGAACAATCTTATACCCGTTTTCTCGATCTACAAAAAGCAGAAGTCCAAGCCCGGGAAGCTTTGATAGAAGCGGCTTTGGAAAGGGTTCGGAGCAAGACCATGTCCATGCACAATAGCAAGGATGTAGGCCAAACCATATCGCTTATGTTTGATGAGTTGTTAAAGTTGGGGGTGGAAAAATCGATACGTTGTGGTATAGGCATTTTGCATGCAACCAACCCTATGGAGCTATGGACCGCCTCTACCGATAAGGATGAAAAAATTGTTTTGGACATTGGCTTTCTTGACATGAACCTACATCCCTTATTGGTTGGTGCCAAAGCAGCTTGGCAAGCTAGAAAAAAACAGTTCACCTATAAGCTAAGTGGTGTTGATTTAAAAAATTATTTCCGAGCTATTAATAATGCGCCGGAATATTCATTACAAGTAGACCTTGAGACACTACCCCCATCAATCATCCATAATGATTTCTTTTTTACCGAAGGCATGTTGTTTACTTTTTCCCCAAGTCCAATTTCAGACGAATTGGAAAAAGTATTTAAGCGGTTTGCTGCAGTTTTTGGGCAAACCTACAGACGTTACTTAGATCTTCAAAATGCAGAATTACAGGCCAAAGAAGCCATAAAAAGAGCCTCATTAGATCGGGTTCGGGGGGAAATAGCAAGTATGCGCTCTACAGCAGATCTTGATCGGATTACACCTTTGATTTGGCAGGAACTTACCAATTTAAGTATTCCCTTTATTCGCTGTGGGGTATTTATTATGAATGAAACAAATGAAATTATTGACGCCCATCTGGCTTCCCCGGAGGGACAATCACTTGGTATTTTACAACTTCGTTTTTCGGATAGTGAAACTACAAAAGAATCCGTTATTCATTGGAGACAGCAAAAACTCTACACACAGCATTGGAATAAAGCCGAATTCGTGCAGTGGACGCAAACGCTTATTGAAAAGGGACAGGTAGAAAACCCGCAATCCTATCAGGGTTCGGTTATGCCACCGGAATCCTTACACCTTCATTTTGTGCCATTCAACCAAGGGATGTTATATGTTGGCAATACTCATGCGCTCATTAATGAAGAATTAACTGCAGTGCAGTCCTTGGCCGAAGCTTTCTCCATTGCTTTTGCTCGCTATGAGGACTTTAAAACCTTAGAAATAGCCAAACAAAATATTGAAAATACCTTAAGTGAGTTAAAAGCTACCCAATCCCAACTCATTCAATCTGAAAAGCTGGCTTCCTTGGGACAACTTACTGCCGGAATTGCCCATGAAATAAAGAATCCCCTGAACTTTGTAAATAACTTTTCCGATTTAAGTATGGAACTCATTGATGAAGTTTTTGAAGTACTTTATGATTCCAATAATCCGGAAAGTAGCGAAGATATTCGCGAGTTACTCACTGTGGTAAAATCCAACCTTGAGAAAATTTACCTGCACGGCACTCGCGCAGATGGTATTGTAAAATCTATGTTACAGCATAGCCGTGGAGGAAGCGGTATTCCGGAACCTACCGATCTAAATGGATTGGTAAAGGAATATGTAAATCTGGCATTTCACGGGATGCGGGCGGGAAAAAACCCTATAAACGTGACAATCGACTTACAGCTGGATCCCAAAATCAGTACAGTGCCCTTGATTGCGGAGGACTTTAGTCGCGTTATTCTTAATCTCTGCAACAATGCTTTTGATGCCTGTGCCGAGCGCAGTCGAAGTACAAAGCGGGAAAAGGTTCTGAGATCAAAGGACAGGGGAACAAAGACCGAAGAAGAAGAATCCGTTAATGTTGAGTACAACGCTAAATTGAAGGTAACCACAAGTCTGGAAAATAAGTGCATTAGAATCTCCTGTGAGGACAATGGTCCCGGCATTCCTGATGAGATTAAGGATAAAATATTACAGCCTTTTTTCACAACAAAAAAGGGTACGGAAGGTACCGGATTGGGGCTTTCAATCACGAATGATATCATAAAAGCACATGGCGGCAGCCTGGAAGTACATACTGAGGTAGGGAAAGGAACCACTTTTACCATTATACTAACTATAGCCAACTAATTACCAATACTAATGATGACCCTAGCAAAATGAAAAACAAACTAAAATTACTTCGGCCGACTTTCTTAAAATTTATGTTTACGCTTAGTTTCCTTGTCGGTAGTCTGGAAATAAAGTCTCAGGACATCTACCCCTCTTATCTTTCCATCGCGGATGGCTTGGTTTCTCCCAGTGTAAACGATGTTATGCAGGATAGCTACGGGCTTTTATGGATTGCTACAGTTAATGGTCTTCAAAAGTATGACGGGTACAGATTTGAAACATTTAAAAACAGTCCAGGAAAGTCCACAAGCTTGCAAAGCAATGAGGTTTGGGATGTAGTAGAAGATGAAGATCAAAATCTATGGGTTGCAACAGCCTTAGGTGTTTCTAAATACAACAGAAAAACCAATGAGTTTACCAACTATCTCTTTTCCACAATTTTTAATATGGCAGTTAATGGTGGTAGAGTATTTCGACTTTTCATAGATTCGCAGAATGATTTGTGGGCGGCCGCTCAAAATCTTGAACTGTTACACTATGATCGTACCTCAGATCAATGGATACGTGCTCCCTATTTAATTTCCGGCAACACCATAACAGATCATATCGGATTTAGTATTGCTATCGCCGAGGATTCTAAAGGGAGTCTTTGGCTTGGTTCAACCATTTATGGGTTAATGCAGCGCCCAAAAGGAGAACTTGCTTTTAAACCTATCGACTCTTCTCAAATAGGTGGCTTCGATTTTACCACAAACGATAATAGAATCACAAGTATTTTTGCAGATGCAACGCATACGCTTTGGATCACTACGCGAAATGGAGTTTATAAATTCAATCCGGAAAACGGTAGTTTCAAAATCATAAAAGAATATACTGAGTTTCAAGAGGCACGAATGGACATTAATAACCACTTCAACGGTATTTTACAGGATCCGGAGGGAAATGTCTGGATTTCAAATAACTTTAGAGGCATCTTAAAATTTGACGGGATTTCCGATCAATTTAAGGAATTGGCAATTGCCGGGAAGTTAATAATGCGCGGTCTAGGCTGGAGCACAACCTTATCTGATTTTACCATAGACCGAAGCGGCATTTTTTGGTTTGGTACCCGGGAAAGTGGCTTAATGAAATACGACCCGGTAAACAAACCCTTCTCTGCTTTGGTTCATGATCCGGCAAATCCAAACAGCCTTAGCCCAAACGGAGTGTATGGGATTTTGGCTTCAAAAGTAAATCCGGATGTTATTTACGTGGGTACACGCGGTGCCGGTGTAACCATCTTTGATACCAAAAAGCAAACTTTTAATAAAGTAACCTACAAGGTGGTAGATGATCGGTTTGGTGGCTCGGTGCGAAGTATTGCGGAAAATAGCGATGGCTCACTTTGGTTGGGCACTTGGGGGGATGGCATGATTCAGCTGGACAAGAACTTTAGTGAGATTAGGCGATTTAAGAATGAACCCGGTAATGCTGGCAGTATTAGTTATAATCAAGTGCGTCTGATAAAGCCCGATGATCAGGGTCGCCTATGGATTGGCACCGATAATGGACTTAATATTTTTTCCCCAGAGACCGGTAATTTTCAACGCATTACCAGTATGGAAACCCGAGTATACCCGGATCAGCTCATAAAAGAAATAGAGCAATTAGCAACTACAACAAACAGCATAGGTAAGATAGATCAGGTTACGGATGATCAGAAACGCTCCATACCTATTGAAATAAAAGCGACAGGGCGCTATTACATCATGTCTGTAGGAGAGGGAGATCTTGGGAGTAATGCTGACTTTGGTTGGATAGCAAACAGTGCAAAGGATACCATTTGGAAATTTCCTCCTTTCGAGGATTCTTATTATGCCGGAGGTGCTCTTAAAAATAGAATGGTTATTGCTCCGATAGCATTAGAACAGGGCACTTATACGCTCTATTATAAAACAGATGATAGTCATAGTTATGGACTGTGGAACACCCCTAAGCCGGATAAAACCTCATTTTACGGTATAGTATTGGTAAGACCTGCGGATAAAAATCAAGAGAACACCATTGAGACGCAACTAAAACAAATAAATGATGAGATAATTATAAGTGGAAGTAGTATTTCCGATATCGAAATAGGAGAAAAATATGTTTGGGTTGGTACCCGGGGTAATGGTTTGAACAGGTTCGATCCCATGGGCAATTCTGTAACCTACTACACCCACCACCCGGATAGTTTAAATTCCCTGAGCAATAATACGATTTCGGATATTTTGCTCGATAGCAAGGGTATGATTTGGTTAGCCACTGATGATGGTATTAATATCTTAAATCCGATCACTGGAGAAATTAAAACCTATTCGGAGGCAGATGGCTTACCCACCAACTTAATACTATCTATAGAGGAAGGGAACGCCGGCGAAATGTGGATTGCCACACAAAGTGGGCTTTCCCAAATGGTGACTAACGAAACTCTTGGAAAAGTTACCTTCATTAACTATAATGCTACGGACGGCTTAGGTGGAGATTCTTTTGTGCCTTTAACCTCAACGAAATCCGCGGATGGTCATTTTTACTTCGGCGGAGATCATGGGCTTACTACTTTTAAAAGTATCACGGCAAACAATGTCCCGCCTGCTTTAATCATTACCAATTTATTAATTTCCAACAAGTCAGTACTTGAAATGGGTGCTGAGAGTCCGCTGGAAAATAGCTTGCTAAATACCAATGAAATTACGCTATCCCATGATCAAAACAACTTGAGTTTTGAATTTGCCGCACTACATTTTGCCAGTCCGGAAAAGAACCAATATGCCCATAAATTAGTTGGATATGACAAAGATTGGATTTATGATAACAGAAATTTTGCTGC
>JBGTEN010000363.1:0-9970 GCA_041747755.1 Arenibacter sp.
TCCCTTCCTGAATCATCTCTATCCCTATTGCAATGTCATCTGCAAATACCCGATCTTTTTCGGCAAAGGCTACGCTTTTTCGAATTTCCCTATGAATTTCATCCAAAAATATCCCTGACTTCATGGGTTTTCTGAACTCAAAGGCCTGTGCGGCCGTTAATAGCTCTATAGCCAATATCTTCTCTACATTCCCGATAACCTGTAACGCTTTGCGCCCGCCAATGGAACCCATGCTTACATGGTCTTCCTGACCTAAAGAAGTTGGAATGCTATCTGCACTGGATGGAAAACAAAGTCCTTTATTCTCACTCGCCAAGGCCGCCGTAGTATATTGTAAAATCATATACCCGGAGTTAATTCCTGTTTCTGACATCAAAAGCTTGGGCACTCCAGGGCTGTTTCCCTCTAAAGCCAGATAAATTCGTCGGTCCGAAATATTACCAATTTCGGAGGCGGCTAAACAGGCGTAGTCCAAAGCCATGGCCAAAGGTTGCCCATGAAAGTTGCCTCCACTAATGGTCAATGCTTTGTCTATAATAATCGGATTATCGGTTACGGAATTCAATTCTATTTCTGTTAATTCCTTAAGGTGCAACCAAGCGGTTCGGGAGGCCCCGTGAACTTGGGGCATACAGCGCAGTGAATAAGGGTCTTGCACGCGTTCGCAGTTAATATGGTCTTCCATAATTTCGGAACCCTTTAAGAGTCGCTTTACTCTTTTTGCCACATGAACGTTTCCTTTAAAGGGACGGAGCGCATGAAGTTCATTAAAAAAGGGTTTTACTGAACCTTGCAATCCCTCTACCATCATGGCACCAATAATATCGGCCTGAGCAAGACAGCTATGTAGTTTTTGGACTACCTTAATGGCATGGGCAGCAATAAATTGTGTGCCATTGATAAGGGCTAAACCCTCCTTTGGACCTAATTCAAGAGGCTGTAGTCCTGTTTTTTTAAATAATTCCTGAGTCGTAATGGCAGCTCCCTGGTAGACCACTTTCCCCAGTCCAATTAATGGCAAGAACAAATGGGCCAAAGGAGCCAAATCCCCAGACGCCCCAACGGATCCCTGGGATGGCACTACGGGAATAACATTGTGGTCAATGTGCCAAAGTATGCGTTCCAAGGTGGTTAAAGAAATTCCTGAATACCCTTTAGCCAGAGAATGGGCTTTTAAAACCAACATGAGCTTTGCAATTTCATCAGGAATAGGTTCCCCAACCCCAACACTATGGCTTTTTAGGATGTTGTTCTGTAAAATCTTGGTTTCTTTTCGGGATATTTTTGTCGTACAAAGGGGTCCAAAACCGGTATTGATTCCATAAACGATTTCCCCTTTCTCGACAATTTTGGAAACCACATCCGCACTCGAAATAACTTCTTCACGGGTTTGTTGAGTAAGCTGTAATTGAATTTTTCCCCGGGCGATATCCAAAGCCAAACCCGCTGTAAGCCAATCTTTTCCTAATCGAAATGTCTCTTCCATGGATTGTATGCATTCTTATTTTGCTTTTTAAAATTAATCATTATTTTTGATACTTAATGATACCATTTAAAGGCATAAATAATAACTATGGATTATCAAGTTGAACTGAGACATATGCGATATTTCTTGGCAGTGGCCAATGAGTTACATTATCGTAAGGCAGCGGAAAAGTTATTCATTTCGCAACCTGGGCTTAGTCGACAAATAAAACAAATGGAAGATATTTTGGAGGTGCAACTATTTGACCGTGCCAATAAAAAGGTGTCTCTTACTCCAGCAGGACATTACTTGAAGGGCGAAGTTGAATTTGTTTTAAGTCACTTGGAGAAAATCAACCGGAAATTGAGGAGTATTGGTGATGGTAATTTTGGAGAGCTTCGCATTGGCTTTTTAGGTTCGGCAATGCAACATGTAATTCCCGACCTATTGCTGAGGTTAAAAGATAATTTTCCTCGTATAAAGACAAGTTTGGAAGAACTTTCCAATCAAGCGCAATTGAATGCTGTGCTTAAGGACGATTTAGATTTGGGGTTTGTCCGGCTGGCCAAGGTTCCTGAGCCGTTAGCTATTAAATCCATTTATGAGGATACGTTTTCTTTAGTTATTCCGGAAAATTATCCTTTATTAACTAGAGAATTCAAAGGAATTCATGAACTGGCCAATGCCGATTTTATTCTTTTTTCACAGAAATATAGTTCATTGTATTATGATACTATTTTAAGCATTTGCACGGATGCTGGCTTTATCCCGAATGTTTCTCACAAATCGGTTCATGCTTACACCATTTTTAAATTAGTGGAAAATAACTTGGGTGTAGCCATTGTGCCTACCGCGTTGCAGTTTGGTTTTCACATGAAAGTGCGATTTATTGAGCTTAAAAATATTCCGCAACGAGCGGTTTTATCAGTCATTTGGAAAGAAAATAATTCCAATCCTGTGCTTAAAAATTGTATGGATTTACTATTGAAAGAAAAATGAAAGTATAAATTAAATGTAACTTTGGACCTAAAATCCTCTTGAACAATGATATTTGACTTGATAAAAAAAAAGACGCTCCGTTTTTCCGTTGCAGTACAACAAAAAACCTATTGCCAAAGCACATCTGCAGCAAATTTTAGAAGCGGCTAACTGGGCACCAACACATAAGAAAACGGAGCCGTGGCGATTTAAAGTACTTACAGGCGATAGCAAAACCCAATTAGGACAGTTTTTAAGCACCAAATATCAGTCGGTTGACCCGAATCCGAAAACTGTCACCATAAAAAAACTGCAGGAAAATGCAGATTTATCTGCTGCGGTTATCGCTATTTGTATGCAACGGGATCCAAAAGCATCCTTGCCCGAATGGGAGGAAGTGGCTTCAACGGCTATGGCAGTCCAAAATATGTGGTTGTGCTGCACGGAATTGGGTATAGGCAGTTATTGGAGCTCACCGGGACTTATAAAGTTTATGGATGAGTTTTTCGACTTTAATGAAGGAGAAAAATGTCTGGGATTCTTTTATATGGGCTATTATGACGGAGAATTGGCTGAGGCATCACGTAACCCTATTGCTAATAAAACGGTTTGGCTTTAACTCCTTTTTGAGATTATTCACTTCTAACAAACATAATTTTTTAACTACGTTATCCAATCCAGAGTAGAGAGGTGATGAGTCAGGTATGATCCATAAATTTAGCTGGATAGTTTCCATGTGCACAATATATTAACTTTGGACTCAGAGGTTAAAATAAAGAATCTCAAAAATATCCAACCCTAAAAGGAAAACAAAGCTCCGCGATACTCCCAGGACTTATAAATAAAAATACCAAAGTAAATTACAGAGACCATAAACTTTAAAAAAGTGCCTGTAAGAAATCCGAGAAAGGAACCAAAAGCAGCTTTCAATGCAGTTTTTTTATCAGCCTTATTGAGAAGTTCCCCAACCAGTGCTCCTATAAATGGCCAAATTATAATACCAAAAAAACCCAGAACAGGAAAGATGAGCGCTACTATCAATCCGATTGTAGTACCAATCATTCCCGCTCTACTCCCGCCAAATTTTTTAGCGCCCATAACGGGAATAATATAATCCAGCACGATCACAAGCAGAGCCACAATCAAAGTTATTCCCAAAATCCACCAGTCCATAGGAATTGCTTGCGTAAAATATAACAACAAAAGCCCAATCCAGCTCAAAGGAGGTCCTGGAATTACGGGTAAAAAACTGCCCAATATGCCGGTGACCACTAAAACAAATCCCAGAAGGAGGAGCACAATATCCATTCATATCAATTTTCGATGTGACGAAGATACGGAGGATTTGTTACTTTTTATGGTGTTAAATGAAAGAAGTAGAAGTGCCAATAGCTAAAGGAATGGGAGTTCTTTCTGATGATTAAAGAACAAAGAAAATAATTTATAACTAAAAAATTAGTTCAAACTAAATATTTAGTTATATTTGTAGTATTGATAAACTAAAAGATTAGTTGAATGAAGCAGTTGACCAAAGCGGAAGAAGAAGTAATGCAAATACTATGGCAGTTGGAAAAGTGCAATGTAGCTGCGATAATTGACGAGCTTCCCAAACCTAAACCTGCTTATAATACGGTTTCTACGATTGTTAGAATATTGGAAAGTAAAGGTTTTGTGGATCATCAAAAAGAAGGGAAGGGACATGTGTATTATCCGGTAGTGAAAAAATCGGACTACAGCCATCAGAGCATCAATAAATTGGTGGATGGGTATTTTCAGGGCTCGTATAAGAGTATGGTTTCTTTTTTTATGAAAAAGAACGATATGAGCCTTTCGGAATTGGAATCGATTTTAAAAGAAATTAAAAAGGACGAAAAATGATTCAGTACATTTTAGAATGTGTCGCATTTCAGTTGGTCTTTCTCTTGGTGTATGATCTGTTTTTAAAACGGGAAACTTTTTTTCAATGGAACAGGGTCTATCTTATGGGAACCTATAGTTTATCCCTGCTTTTACCATGGTTAAAAATAGAAGCATTTCGGACCACTTTACCGACCCAATATAATTTGAATCCTAAGTTTTTGTTGCAACTGGATGAGGTGACTCCGGTTCAGAACGCCAAGGACAGTACCTTACTTCATTTCTCCTGGCAAGAAGGAATATTTATAGCGGGTATGATTATTTCGGTATTCATTTTTAGTTTTAAAATCCTTCAAATTATAAAGTTAAAACGCAAGGGTACCATTTATTACTTTCCCGATTTTACTCAGGTAATTGTGGCCGGTAGTACTATGGCATTTTCTTTTTTTAAGTCCATTTTTCTTGGAGATCAGGTCTCTAAAAAAGACTATAAAAGCATTATTCAGCACGAGTTGGTGCACATAAAGCAGGGGCATTCCTGGGATCTGCTTTTCTTTGAGGTGATGCGAATTCTAGGGTGGTTTAATCCGCTGGTGTATATCTATCAGAGCAGAACATCCGAATTGCATGAGTTTATTGCCGATGCCCAAGTGTCCAAAACCAATAAAAAAGAGCAGTATCAGCTGTTATTAGCTCAAGTGTTCCAATCTGAACATATTTCATTCATCAATCCATTTTTTAAAACCTCATTAATCAAAAAACGAATCGTCATGTTACAAAAAGCAAAATCAAAAAAAATCTGGCAATTAAAGTATTTACTTTTACTACCCATAGTGGTAAGTATGCTTTTCTACAGCTCATGTGAGCAGGAATCTGAATCTGTAAATCGGATAACTGTAAGTGATGCGGAGAATTTATCAATTGAAGAGGAGCAAGAAATATTTAAGGAGCTTATAAAGCTCTCAAAAAATGAAGGGTATTGGGAATTCACCGTAACAGACAATTCCTCTTCAATATTCTTTTCCAAAACTGAGGATGGGTCTTTTATTTCAGGTCCTAACGGCGAAAAAATATGGGCAAAAATGGTTATTAACTCCTCGAAACCCGATTTTTCATTTTCAGAAGATCTGGTTGCTATTCCATTTGGTCTAGTGGATAGGGTTCCGGTTTTTCCCGGTTGTGAAGGCGATGAAGATATAAAAGTTTGTTTCTTGAAAAGTATTCAAGAACATATAGCTAAAAATTTTAACTATCCTCAGGAAGCAAAAGATAATGGGATTGAAGGGCGAGTAAATGCCCTTTTTGTCATAGCATCAAATGGCAGTATCAGGGATGTTACCACAAAAGGGCCACATAAACTTCTTGAGAATGAAGTGGAACGTATTATCAAACTCCTGCCAAAAATGATTCCGGGAGAGGCAAATGGGAAGAAAGTAAGTGTACCTTTTTCTTTTCCGGTTACTTTTCAGTTAGACTAGTACCAGATAAATAAGTTGAGAAAAACCCTCCTAATCGTCTTCATAATATTGTTTAGTAAGGCCGAAGCCCAATCTTCGGCTTTGAACATGGCAGATAGCTTATATGCTATTGGAAATTATACTGATGCCATAAATGCCTACGCCAAAGTAGCAACAAAACAATCCGATTTACAAATAGCGAGAGCCTATCATCACATAGGCAGTTATGATAAAGCTGCAGTACAATATAAGGCAATTATTCAAAAAGATACTTCATTGCAAATCGCAAAATTTGAACTGGGTAAACTCTATATAAAAATCAAAAACACAGCGAAGGCATTCGATATTTTTAGCCAATTGACGAAACCGAGTTCCAATCCAGAATACTTGTATTATTTTGGTACAGTACTACAGGATTTAGGAAAAATGGATGAAAGTATTGAGGCTTTCAAACATGGGGTGGCAATTGACAGCACCCATCTTAGGAGTATCTTTCAATTGGGCAAGTACTATCTTGGTGTACGGGAATATAATTCGGCTATGAAGTTTATAAATAGGGGCTTATCGATATATCCCAAGGATGTGGGGCTTATTAATTTAAAAGCTTTAGCCTTTTATAATAATGACCAGTATAAAGAGGCAAAGCCATGGTTTGAGGCCTTACTCGAAATGGGGGAGGAAAAAGATTTTATTTATGAAAAACTAGCCTATTGTTATTACAAACTGTGGGAGTTGGAGCCTGCAAAAAGGACCTACCAAAAACTGCTGGATTTTGATAATGCCATTTCCAAAGCCTATTATGGGTTGGGAGAAGTATATTGGCGGGAAAGAAAATTGGATAGTGCCGCCATTTTTTTTAATCAGGCTATAGAAGCAAAGAAGCCCATATTGAGTAAAGAATACAATGCCTTGGCGCAGTTGGCGAGAGAACAAAACGACCTAAAGAAAGCCATGGAATACTATAAAAACGCATTTGAGGAAGACAAGGAAAATTATATAAACTACTATCAAATATGTACCTTGGCGGACCAATATTATAAGGATCCTAAGATAAAATTGAACTACTATCAGGGTTTTATAAATCAATTCGGGAAGGATAAACCTTATTTTTCGGAAATAGTTACAAAACGTATTTCTGAATTAAAGGAGGAAATACATTATGTTTCCGACTGATTTGTGCAAAAAATCGTAATTTCCGCACAAGAAAGTATGAAACATGCGAAACATAATGGTTTTATGTGGTTTATGTCTCTTTACCTCCTGTGATTGGTTTTCCTCTAAAGAAGAAAAAGTACAAAAACTGGTAGATGAAGAGCTAAAGAGCATTGACTGGAATGATGTAGACCAATATCCTTTATTTGCAGATTGCGATGAAACCGCTTCTAAACTGGACCAAAAAGCATGTTTTGAGTCTGTTGTTTTAGTACATTTTTCCTCGGTTATACAGGATTTTGAATTTGTTATGGAGGAAACGATAAACGACACTATTTATGTTGATTTCCTAACGGATCATGAAGGCACAATCACCGTGCTGGAGGTAGAAAAAAATGAAATCCTAACAACCCAGATTCCTGAATTTGAGGCTATTGTAATTCAAACCCTAAAAACCCTGCCCAAAGCGGCCCCCGCACTTAAAAGAGGAATTCCGGTGAGTGCAAAGTTTCGTATTCCTGTAATTTTAAATTCAAAATAATATATCCTTTTGGCAAACGAAAAAATTATATTAGGTATCGATCCGGGAACGACTATTATGGGCTTTGGGCTTATTAAGGTGGTTAATAAGCAAATGCAATTTTTACAAATGAACGAATTGCTACTGAGTAAGTACAGTGATCCGTACATGAAATTAAAGCTCATATTTGAGCGGACTTTGGAGCTTATTGACACCTACCATCCTGATGAAATTGCCATAGAAGCTCCTTTTTACGGAAAGAACGTGCAGTCCATGCTCAAGCTAGGCAGAGCTCAGGGGGTTGCCATGGCAGCTGGACTTTCTCGTCAAATACCTATCACGGAGTATTTACCTAAAAAAATAAAAATGGCTATAACTGGCAACGGAAATGCCAGTAAAGAACAGGTGGCTAAAATGCTGCAAACCACCTTGGGACTAAAAACACTGCCCACCAATCTGGATAGCACTGACGGACTCGCAGCAGCGGTTTGTCATTTTTACAATGAGGGCAAGGTGGATTTGGATAAAGGATACAGCAGCTGGGAGGCCTTTGTGAAGAGTAAGAGCCCCTTAACCCCCAAAGGGGGAATTAAAAACACAGAAGTGATTGATCTTAGAAAAAAGAAAGCGCCCTAGCTCGCAAGGGGGAAACTCATTTCCATCAACCCAAGTATGTGAAACACAAAATAATATTTAAATGAAGGGAGTCCAAATTCAACACCCAATTAAAACTCTCCATTTGGGGGGAGGGGGGCTAGGGGGGCTCTACATCCACATCCCTTTCTGCAAGCAGGCTTGCCATTACTGTGACTTTCATTTTTCTACTACCTTGGGGAAAAAGGAGGCGATGATTTCGGCTATCTGCAAAGAATTGGTTTTGCGCAAAACGGAATTTAAGGACGAAGTAGTTGCGACTATTTATTTTGGGGGCGGAACGCCCTCGGTGCTGGAGGTTTCAGAAATAAACCAGATCATTCAAACAGTTTATGAACATTATCGGGTAATAGATATGCCTGAAATCACCTTAGAAGCCAATCCGGACGATTTATCTAAAGAAAAAATAAAGCAGTTGGCCGCTACCCCCATTAACCGATTAAGTATAGGGGTTCAGTCTTTTTTTGAGTCTGATTTAAAACTCATGAACCGGGCACATAATGCTGAAGAAGCGCTGCATTGTATACATGAGGCACAGCTGTATTTTGACAATATTTCCATCGATCTTATTTATGGCATACCGAACATGACACATGAACGTTGGAAGGAGAATATAGACCTTGCCTTATCCTTAAATATTCCCCATATATCAAGTTATGCCCTTACGGTGGAACCCAAAACAGCTTTGGCCAGTTATATTAAAAAGGGCATTATAGATCCTGTAGATGATACCTTGGCACAGGAGCATTTTGAAATATTGATAGAACAATTAGAAGCCCATGACTTTATACAGTATGAGATTTCCAATTTCGGAAAGGCGGATTATTTTTCAAGGAATAACACAGCCTATTGGCAAGGGAAAAAGTATTTAGGAATAGGTCCCTCTGCCCATTCCTATGATGGTATCCGAAGGGGTTGGAACATAAACAACAATTCCAAATACATAAAAGCAATTGAAAGCAATGTGCTTCCAATGGAAGAGGAGAAACTTTCTACAACTGACCGGTACAATGAGTATGTCATGACGGGTTTACGCACCATTTGGGGCGTTTCTTTAAATAAAGTCAATACTGAGTTCGGGGAGCGCTATCATGGGTATTTATTAACACATGCTCAAAAATACATGGAAGAGAAGTTATTGGTCTTGGAGGAGAACACTTTACTCATTACCAAAAAAGGAAAGTTTTTAGCGGACGGAATTGCTAGTAATTTGTTTATGGTTAACTTGTCTTAAAATGTCCTCCGTTTATGATTGCAAGCATAACACATCAATCCGCAACCTATGCCGTAGACCTCTCCAAACCTTTGGATATTTCTATTCCGTTACGGGGAAATGCGACCAATGTAAATGCCTGGTATGTAGGTCACCCTACTATAGAACCACATACAGAAGGAAATTTTGTCGGAAAAGTATCTGAGGGGAGTTCCACCAACTTTAACGATATCCAATTTAATCCTCATGCCCATGGGACGCATACGGAATGTGTGGGGCATATCACGAACGAATTTTACTCCATAAATAAAAGTTTAAAGCATTTTTTCTTTTTGGCAGAAGTGATTACTGTTCCTCCTGTAAAACAAAGCGGTGATTTTGTGATTTCAAAAAAGCAACTGGAATATGCTTTAGGCACCAAAAAACCGGAAGCTTTGGTTATACGAACCTTACCGAATTTAACCGATAAATTATCGAAACAGTATTCACATTCCAATCCGCCCTATTTATTGGAAGAGGCTGTTCAATTTTTAGTTACAAGGGAACTACAACACTTGCTTATTGACTTGCCCTCGGTGGATAAGGAAAAAGATCAGGGAGCACTTTTGGCGCACAAGGCCTTTTGGAATTTTGACGGGGAATTGCGCCACAATGCAACGATAACTGAATTTATA
>JBGTEN010000364.1:0-2202 GCA_041747755.1 Arenibacter sp.
ACTGGCGTCTATTTGACTTGAAACTGTTTCAATTCCAACAAAATTCAATTCACTATACTTTTTTATATTGTTGCCATTTATAGCAATATCCTCTAGTGTAGCATCAGACCATTCCGTACGCCATGTGTCTACAGGAACATTGGTGTATACATCACTGAAAAGTGAAATTACTTTATCCATTGCAACAGTAGGATCCGGGGCCGTATTAGTTGGTTCCGAGTCATTACCCGGTTCCTCAGTGGCACTGCCATCAGACAAAACAATATCATCAAAATAATGCGTTGTGGTTGTATTTCTTGGCCCTAAAAAATCGAAGAATAGTACCATTCTATCAAATTTATTAGTATCACTAGGCGAAAAAGCAAATGAAAGTTCTTCCCATTCGTCTGCAACGGTTGTGGTCAGCATTACCTCTTTTGAAATGGAGCCGTCTGCACTATCTTCCAATTTTAGGTTAATGTTTTGATCCACTCCCGGGGAGAATACTTTTATTTTAATAGTTTGTTTCTGAGAAAAATCGACTTTAGAAGCTAAATCAAAGAAAAAACCCGCCCAAGGCTCTATCCCAGCGGTCTGAACTACCTGCATGACCTTATTTGAAGTATTAATACCTTCTTTATTGGGATTATCAATTCCTTCGATAGTGAGAGATCCGTCTTTTTCTCCAAAAAAAGTAGTTTCAGGAGCACCACATTCAAAATCTATTCCTACCAAGATTTCCGGAACAATTACTCCAAAAATGCAATCTTCTCCTGGTGGTATCGGTTCAGGAGCTACATAGGCCGATTTTGGCGGCATATCATCTTCTGTTTCGCAAGAAACGACAATACTTAAAACACCAAAGATGAAAAGAATCGCTGTTAGAGGTAAATTTAAGCTTTGTATGTACTTTTTAATACTATTCCTGTTCATGTCGTAGTTTTTTAGTTAACCTGATTTGTCAGCACTTAATTATACCCCTCATTTTGAGGGTAGTTTGGTCCTAAAAGATCTATTTGCTCTTGTGGAATAGGCCAATTTTGCATAAATTCTCTAAGTATTACTTTAGGATTTCCTTCTGGATAAGATTCGTTAAGATTATCATTATTCATGTGATCTAATAAGAATTCATATAATTTTCCTGTTCGCTTAAGTGTATACCAGCGTTGTCCTTCAAAAGCGAGTTCTCGTGCTCCTTCATCTAGAATAGCCTGCAAATCAATTACAGAAACAGGAGGAGTGTTTGCCCTTGTTCTTACAGCATTAAGGTATTCTAATGCTTTTGGCGTGTTCCCCAACATCATATGCGCCTCTGCACCGATTAGGTAGGTTTCTGCCAATCTGTAAACCATTATGTTTTTGAAATGATTTCTATCGGTAGGTTCTACAGTTTCATCAAAAAACTTTACCACTCCAGGATTTTGTCTTCGATAATAAAGCATAAACTCATTCTGGTCCGTTTCACTGTTTTGGTATAAATCTAATGGCGCACCAAGCTGTTTACCTGCAGGAAGTGTAGCTTCATCATTATACTTATATTCAAAAATATAATAAGACCCATTTTTTCTGCTGTCATTAGGAGATTGATTTAGCAAATTAATCATGTAATTATTTAAAGAAATAAAGCCTGCTCCTGCCCCGCCATTTTCAACAGATTGTACTAACCCCGGTGCCTCCGCATAGGAAGATACCATATTCCAATTCAAAATATGTGGAGCACCCCCACCAATGGTTTGGAACTCAAAATTAACCGCAAATAAGGTTTCAGGATGATTAAGGTCTCCGGCGAAAACTTGGTCAGTAGTGGGTACTAAGCTATGCCTGCCACTGGTTATCAGTGCATCCGCTTGGGAAGCGGCCTCAGTCCAATCACTTTCCCAAAGGGCTACCATGGCCCGCAAATGCCGTGCTGATCCCTGACTCCATCTACCAAATTGCTCCGGGTTGTAATTGAGATGTTCAATCGCAAAATCCAAATCGGACCGCAACAAGGAAAAGATTTCTTCTACAGAAGATTTATCCTGAGGCACATCAAAAGCATTTTCCGGGGTTGTAGGTTCTGTGGTTACGAATATGTTATTGAAAAGTCTGTATAAGATAAAATAAGAATTAGCACGCATGGTTTTTGCTTCCGCTAAAATCTGATTTCTTCTCTCTTCATTTACATTGGTTAAATTCTCGGCGCCCCTGATAACGGCATTTGCTCTGTCTATAACCCTATAG